>CALKVB010000106.1 GCA_937996605.1 uncultured Oxalobacteraceae bacterium
AATTGCGTTTTGCCCTGAATAATCTGTTGGGCGGCGATGCTTATGATTCATTCACCTATGCTAGCGTCGGTAATGCTAGAAGCCAATCCGCACGTGCGGTACCGACAGCGCGTAACTTCAATATGACTTACGAGTACAAGTTCTAAGCTGCGTCGGAACGTGTCTTAAGGTATAGTGCGTATGGAGCCAAGTCTTGCCAATTACTGGTGAGACTTGGTTTTTTTATACATCCCTCAGCCTGAAGTTGGTATTTTTTAACTGATCGCTAAGACGATGAGAAAGCTGATTAAGAAGAAGCAGGCCTAAGTCAAAGGAATACACAACTGAAACGACCAAGATGACTTTACTACGGCCTCTGTGTGTGCAAAACTGGAAGCCTCGGTATGGGTGAAACAATCAATCAGCGCAAATTTATTTAAGGCTAACCATGAAATGTCTTTTAAGCCGCTTCGGTCTAGTACTTGCGGTATTTTTTGGCCTTAGTTGCAGTGCTGTTGCAGTTGAATTCGAGGATGGTTTCACGGCTTATCATCAACAAGATTATGCAAAAGCACTTAAAGAGTTAAAGCCGCTCGCGATAGCGGGAAACCCAAACGCACAGGCCTACCTCGGACTGATGTATGACAAAGCGCGAGGTGTGCCACAGGACGATGTTGAAGCGATCAAATGGTTTCGGCTCGCCGCGGCGCAAGGAGTCGTTACTGCACAGATCAATCTGGCAATCATGTTAGCAGCTGGCAGAGGTAGCGAGAAAGATGATGTGGAGTCAGTAAAGTGGTTTCGCGCCGCAGCAGATCAGGGACATCCTGTAGCACAGTTCAATTTAGGCATGGCACACTTAAAAGGAGTTGGTGCTGTTCAGGATGACAAGGTCGCGGCAACTTGGTTTCGCTTGGCTGCTGATCAGGGATCTGCGTTGGGGCAGAATAATTTAGGCTTGATGTACTACCTGGGAAGAGGCGTCCCCCAAGATTTTCGACAGGCTGAAAAATGGTTTTTACTTGCGGCCAATCAAGGGGATGTGAACGCACAAAAAACCCTCAGCCAGATGTATTTCGAGGGACTAGGTGTGGAGCAAAATCAAGTAGTAGCCTTGAAGTGGCTTCGTGTGGCCGCTACACAAGGAGAAGCAAGCGTACAAGCAAATGTTGGCAAAATGTATGCGCTTGGCTTGGGCACTCAACCAGACTTTGCGGAAGCTATTAAGTGGTTTCTACTCGCTGCGGAGCAAGCTGATGCAGATGCACAACGTGCACTTGGGACAATATATGCAAATGGCGACGGCGTGCGAAGCAACAAGGTCATTGCCTTCGCCTTGTTCACCCTGAGTGAGCGGAACACCACCAGCAAAAGTGCAGCGAAGTCTAGCGCTGTACAATTCACAACACGACTTGCAGCAACAATGAACATGGCAGAAATTGAGGCTGCGAATAGTTTGGTGTCTGAGCTTAGTAAGCCGAAGAATTTCTTACGTGCTTTGGACCATTATGTTCAAAAGTCAGCACTACGCTAACTAGCTCTTTGTCAGTGCGATACAAATCATCGATAGCGAATCGATTTTTTCGCAATGCTCAGTTGCGCTGAGCCAGTAACAAAAAGCGTCGCTTTTTTTAAACCTCGCGTGCGACCTACGGATTAGGCATCGATCATAAAGTCAGGGCAGCGATTCGGTAATGCGCCGTTTTGCGTAGCATCGTTTAGTGCTCAGCAAGCTTGCGGTGCCTCGCTCGACAAGCTTGCTGAATGCGGCCTTGATTATCGGATGGCTGTCTTCGTTCTTAGCTTTATAGCGCATCAGGAGCTAAAGCGATTACAAGCAACACACCAATTTATCTAGGTAAGTAAGTAGAAATTGGCATCTAAGCGCGGTCATGGGACTAACTATTTACCTTTCTTCACGAGTTTGTTACCGTTGAAATCTAAGCCCGAAATACGACCATCGGCATCTTTGAGTAATTTGAGTTGAAAGCCGTTCTCAGGAACCAATAATTCATCGTTAGCAAGGAGAACGATTTCTGTTTTTGGAAAAAATGCGGCGATATCAATCATCAATTTCCCGTTTTCGTTTCGAATAAAAATCGAAGGTGGCGTATCGCTTGGTGATTTCGGTGGCAATGGATATTCGCCAAGTAGTTGATCAAGTAAGTTGGTATTCAATGGTAGAGGCTCCACCTCACGAACTTTGAATGCGGGCCATTGATATTCTCGTGCGATAGCCGTCAATAACTCGCGATTGATCGCAGAACCATTTTCACCATTCGTCATGACCACGGCGCCGCGACGCAATGCTGGAAAATAAATAATGAAGCAACGATATCCCTCATTGCTGCCACCGTGTTCAAATGCGAAGGCCTCGCCCTCTCCTTCCAGCATTGGACCCAGGCCAGAAGTACCGATTTGTTTGGTCAGCATTTGATTCGTCATTTCAGGCGACAGGACTTTGTTTGATTTGCCTGCACGAGATTCAGCGATTTCAATTGCCCATTTAGCTAGGTCGGTCGGCGTCGTCCATAAACCTGCTGCGGCTAGTTCCGGATAGTGATGCCAACTTCCAGCAATGACTTTTCCGTTTTCGTCATGTCCCGCGGCTGCGAGTTTCTGTTTTGCCTTCGATAACGGTTGCTCATAAGCGCTGTTTTTCATACCAACGGGGCCCAATACATAGCGTTGCATTAGATCTGGAAAAGCTAAGCCAGTGGTGTCGGTCATCGCTAATTGCATGATGGTAGTGCCGCCGCCAGAGTATTGCCACTTTGATCCAGGCATCATTACCACACGTACGGCCTCTGTGTTGGCAGGCTTCTCGCCATTGAGAATTTGCGGTACGGTGGGAATCGCCACACCCTGTGCATACCCTGGAAAACCATGGACGTTAAGGCCAGCAGAATGTGTCACCAAGCGTCGTAAAGTGACTGCCTCTGTTTTGGTGAACTCATTCTCCGGGAGTTGCCACGATTTGAGATAGGTGTTGATTGGCGCATCGAGCGCAAATACACCTTGTTCAACCAGTTTTAGCATCGCAGTTGCAGTGACTGGCTTGCTGATGGACGCCGCTTGGAACAAGGTTGTTGAAGTAACAGGCTCTTTGTTGTTTGCTGCTTTCACACCATAGCCTTGTGCCCATGCGAGTTTACCATCATGAATCACTGCTACCGAAACGCCAGGTACTTTATATTTGATCATACTCTCGGTGAGCGTTCGATATTTGATTGGCTCACCTTTGATCACGATAGTGGGAGACAATCGGCTCGTCACGTTTTTTATCTGCCCATCGAGCGATTGTGCTTGAACAAAATTACTGCTCACTGCTAAGCATACGAGTGCCGCTGCATGAGAAACTTGCATGTTAAATTCTCCAACTAATGAATAGTGGTGAGATTATCGCATGGATGTTCGTAATCTTTGGCAAGCACTTAATTTAGCAAATAATTGCTCATTCATTTGAGCACGAACTTGAGCACGAACTTGAGCAATTACGTGAGTACTTGCCAAGCTAACTGACTCTCAACCACTGTAGTTGATGTAAGTCAGTTGCGAAATAAAAAGCTTAGCCAGACCAAGCAAATTCCACTTCCGGCCTAAGCATTCGACTAAACGGCCAAGCGCGCACCTTGTGCCACCATCACCGCGAATAAGGGGATGATCAACACAAGTAAGAGTTCGCAGCGCACGATGAGCACGATAGTGTTGGGTATTTCAGTGAACTCTGCGTTGGTCTTACGGTGCTTTAGAAAGAACAGGGTTGGATAGATAGAAAGTAAGCCGACGATCGCAAATAGCCCAAGCTTAATATGTAGCGCCGGATTCGCGGTATAGAATTCGCTGCCTTTTCCTACTTTAAACCATAGCAATAGACCTGCAAGTAAGCTCATCAACGAGGCGAAACCATAGATGCCATCGATGATAGCTAGCTTTTTCATCGTACTCGCTGGAAGAGACGACCGTAACATGATGTGTTCTGTTACTAAGCCTCCAACCAAGATCATCAACGCGAAAATATGCAAATATTTGGTAAGTATGTATGGCGTCACTTAAGTTCTCCTAGTGATGAAATGTATGATTTTTTGCACGATCATAGCCGCACTTTCATGTCGGTGTCGAATCTGTATTGTTGCTTGGAAGAGTACTTATTGCCTGCAGTTGGTTTTGCTGAAGCGAAGCTAATCAGTGGCTTCGTTTCAGCGTGTACTTTGGCAGGCTTTGATGTCGCATTTCAATGCTTAAGCGTTTTGGTATTTGATTGGTGTGCAAGTTTCAAAGCTAAGCGCCATTCAGGATCTCGCCCCTGGATGTAGTCTTCAATAGTACGTTGCACAGGATAGTCTGGCATCACGCCACGATCTGCTGCGTGGGACTGTTTCGTGCTGAGCTGGTAGGTCATCAGTGGTACGACTAAGCGAACCTTAGTGTTGGGTAAGGTCAATAGCATATGGTGGCCCGAGGTATTGCCATAATATGCACCACCAGATTCCTCGCCGATGAACGTCGCGCGATGATGGGCGTGCACCTGTGTTAAGAATTCTGAGCTTGTAGAATAGCTTCCACCATTGATCAAGATCAGCACGCGTCCCTTAAACGCCGGCAAGCTCGGCTGTTGTATGCCAAGGTTGGGATGTTTTAAGAAATCGAATTGACCATCCGACCGCGCCGATAACCATTTTGCTTTCAAGCGTATGGGCTCTTCTGCATATTGATCCATCGTATAGTGATCGGTCTTAATCGTTAGTGCGTCATAATAGGAAAACGGTGTATCGATGAGGTAGGAAAATAAGAGTTTCCCTAAAGCGTCTTCGCCGCCGCCATTGTCGCGTACATCGATGATTAGTGTGGCTGCATTTTTATCGCGGATGGTTTCAAAGCTTTCTTTTAGAATAGTCGCACCATCTTTGTTCTCTTCTTTAACGATGAAATTATCGATCTTGAGGTAGGCGATCTTAGCGTCGTCGAAGAAACTTAACTTGAGAAAGTTTGTAGAGTCTTGGTCTTGCGGATACTGCTTCAGGGAGGCTTGTTTAAGAGAGTGCAATTCTTGCCCTACGATTTGATGTTGAGTGAGGCTCTTGGACTTAGGGTTTCGTAGAACGACCTTAAATTGTTGACGCATGCCTAGCATGGTGAATAGTAGTTCTTTGAATGCACGTCCGACCTCAATAGCGCGCATGCTTGGAATATTGCCATCGCCGTGCATTGCTTTGCTTAGGGTTTGTACGATGGATCGAATTTCCATACCATTAATGCTGACGATTTCTTGTCCTGCCAATCGATTGCCTTCACTAAAATCGCGAAAAATGAAAACCCGACCTTGGAGTAGCTTGACATCGAAAGGCAGTAGCAATTCATGATCTAGTGAAGCCTTGATGTCGAGAGGAAGCAGCGCTGTCGTGTGACCGCAAGCTATGCTGGCAACCGCAGGTTTGAGCAGGCGATAAAAGCCTAAGGCGTCGATGTCGTGATTGAGTGCGGCTTTGGCCTCGTCGAAATGGCGATCGATGTACGCCTTCGAGTTGTATCGATAGATGCCGCCATGCGCCTCTTCAAGTGCTTGCTTGGCAATTTGCAAGTCTTCAAGTAATTGTGTGGGGGTGAAACTGTTTGTTTGTGCAAAAGCGTTGGACGCTATACTAAGTGAAGCGACCAATGCGCTCGCGGCGAGTGTTGATGATAATCGAGTGAACATCATTAGTTTCGACCTATGGTGAGATTAAAGAAATAGAGTTATGAAATTCAAATTTGGTTTCGTGTACTGGCCTGCCGAGCGCTGTGGTTGAAACATACTATTTAAAACTCGAATAAGCAGCTTCCTACTAGCAGAGCGTGCTTTGCACTGCTACGGTCTATCGACTTTTGAAAGTTTTTTAGAGCGGAGGCACAGTGGTTGTCTGTAAGGACATCACCAACCTGCCACGCCCGTTTGAGCCTTTGCCAATTCTTTGTTGGTTTGCTCTGATCTACTGAGTCATGTTGAGCTTCGAATGCTGTATCACGTAATAGTTGATACATGTCGCCCAATCTGCATAGCGCCTCTTCGATCACCGTTTTGCTGTGCAAGGCAATTTTATCGATCATAGTTTTCCATTTTCGATTTGCTACATAGGTAAGAAAAGTGTTTGCTCTGTTCATTGCCTTCTTCGATTTAAAACTGCCACATCGGTTTCGATTTTTGATGAAATCGAAACGGGAATCGAACTCAGATCATTTGCTTTAACTGTGAGTCTGGCTAGGTGGGCGATAGCCAGTTCTTACGATTGAGCTAGAAAAGTGAGTCTTCGGTATTCACCGGCAACAATAATAGTGAGTTCAGCACAGCGATTCAGGAAGATTCCGACGAAATATAGAAAACCTGCGACAAAAGCTAGGAAAGCTAATGCGTGAGTCGACAGTTTCGATCAACACCATCTCATCGAAACGATTCTGTCGTGTGGTGTCTGACGGCTTCTGTCACAAGTGGTCAGGGATGTCGCGATTCGATTGATTCGGGTTTGCTGAAGGAAAACCCAAAAAATAGATAAAGATCATGCAGACTTAACTTAACGGAATTGCTTGAGCTTGGCGATAACAAGCTGTTAATGGCGATCGTTCGAGATCAGATTCTCGTCACTGCCATTAAAGGAAGAAAGCTGACAGCACGACATTTCAGTTTCTTTTCCAATGAAAGCTGATGCGTAGGCTATTTTCAGTGGTTCGGTATTGCTTAACTCTATGAAATAAGATGTCTGTGACATACGCTAGCAAGTTAACACTAAAGCGAGTATTTTTTTGTGTAGATTTAGCGATTTGATTCTTGCGACATTCTGATTTGTATTGTTGGATCAAGATGAGGAGTTTAGTCACCAGCGTAGCGTCGACCGAAACTTTTTCTGTCTGCCGACGTAGTGGACGAGACCTGCTCTGCAAATAGGAAGTATGTAATAGCCAATATCGTTTGTTTAATACAGTTTCCTGCCGTACTCTCAATCGAGTCATGTCGAGCGGATTCTCTGGTGACAAAATACCAGACAAGACAATTGCGACTTGCGTTTAAAAGCCTTGCTCGCGTAAGTACAAAGCGAAGGTTTAGTGTATTGTGTTTCCTCTATCCTAGACAAGATAGGCTTGAGGCCATTTTGAAGTAGATGGGTAGCGGTATTCAAAATCAAAGAACTAGCGTGAATTCAATTCATAGGTTAATTTATTAATTCAGTTTTTTACGGTATTCTGTACAAATCACGATTGTGGTGACACACCCAAAATGAGGTGCATGCTGGTAGCACTTGCTGGGCAGGCGCCACGAAATTGACTGGATTGCTGAATTGAGCTCGGAACTTCGGCACGTGTAATTTCGCGAAAACCGAGCCGATGAAAATAATTGGCTGCATTCGTCGTTTGCAGGTACAGATGATTAATGCCAGTCGCTATTGCAGTTTTCTGTAAGTGCTTCACGAGTTGAGTTCCATAGGCTTTGCCTCGTTGAGCGTCATTGACAACTAGAGAACGTAGCAAGGCGTATTGCCCGTACAGTTCTAAACCACCAATTGCAACGATTTCCTCATCCACAGTCTCGATCCAAAAATTGGAGAGATGCTCGCGCGCTCCTTCCAGCGGTAAATTCGCTTTGCTGAGCATGGCTTCAATGCATGGCCAATCTTGCTCAATTGCATTGCGCATAGAGACGTTTTCTGGTGTCGCGCAAACGCTAGTGCCACATGAATTTGCTGCATTTATTTTGGTGAGTGTCCCTTGTTGTAAGGCATTGACCAAGAGCTCCAGAGAATCATGAATTTGCTCATGTTTGTCGTAAGGGATATGTTCAAACACCTTTGCCGCATGGGCATTTAACGCGTTCTCAAGCTTCTGAGCACGGATTCGGCCTTCCGGTGTTAAGCTCAATTGCACGCTGCGTTTATCGGTTTGATGAGGCGTTTTGGTTATGACTTCATCAACCACCAAAGCTTCTACTGCTCGACTAATCCATGCTTTGTCCAAGGATAGGCGATCGACCAAGGACTGTTGGGTCAAACCATCATCCCTTAATAATTCTGTTAGTACTTGGCACTGCACATTTGAGGCACCATCAAGACATAGAGTTTGCGCTCGTTGCGAGCGAACAAAGAGGCGACTTAATTCGCGGACCAAGGCGCCAGGAACGAGAGGGGTTTTCATGCAATACCCAATTTAGTTGTTGTTGACAAATAAATGCTAAGCCATGAAAATATTGTTGTCAATGACAACCAAATAATTTCTTAAATAACTGTGGTTGGCTTAAAGAAACTGATCAATGTGTTAATCAGATCTATAGATATGGTCTAAATAATTATCAATTAGAGTATGTTAGCTATGGGTGTTTTCTCTAGAGTCAGATTGTTGTGATCCTTCAAAACAGTAGAAGAAACCAAGGGCGGACACAACTTGTGTTCAGCGCGCAGAGAGACGAAGTTGATCTCTACGCGAGCCTTCATCAAGTGCCAGATAGTTCTTTTGCCGCTCTCAAATCAATCAAAGAAAAGATATCGCCCTCAAATCGCGACTTGAGGACATAAAAAACTTGAATTGAAAATGCGCTGCGCATGCCAACGCATCGCTCAATAATCAAGCTACATTTGTAGGCTGAGTGCTGTCGACCTGCAATGGTGACTGAGGTATTTTCGCTGATACATTGTTTAGGCTTGTGTGAATACTTCCACTCGAGTCCTTACTTCCGGAGCCATGGCCTCAATGGGGGTCACCAATGCGCTAGCAAGAGCATTGTGGGCAATCGATGTCGGACGTTCGCGACCAAGAATAGAAATCGCGGCGGCTGCGATTTTCTGTGCACGCTCTGCATTCTTCATCAAGTTAGCAATTGCCAATTCGGCGCTCACATTCGCCTCTTTGGGATGCCAGCAGTCAAAATCAGTGACCATCGCTAAGCTAGCGTAAGCGATTTGCGCCTCCCGCGCCAACTTAGCCTCCGGCATATTCGTCATGCCAATGACGCTCGCACCCATGCTGCGATACCAATGTGACTCTGCTTTGGAGGAAAACTGTGGCCCTTCGATACACACATAGGTACCACCTTGATGGACTTCGACCCCTTGCCCAACTTCTTGGATGGCGCGGAGCAGTGCCGAAGATACCTCACGACAAATAGGATCAGCCATAGAGACATGTGCCACAGCTCCATCACCGAAGAATGTGCTCTGACGATGGCGCGTGAGATCGATAAATTGATCTGGTAAGACCATGTCAAGCGGTCTCAAGTTTTCATTGAGCGATCCGACCGCGGACAATGAGATGAGATAACGAACACCGATTTTGCGTAGGGCGAAGATATTGGCACGATAGGGTACTTCGGATGGAATAAGACGATGTCCCTGACCATGGCGAGCAAGAAACGCTACTGGAATGCCACTGACCTCGCCAGTGACGATCTTGTCAGAGGTGGGGCCGTAAGGTGTGTCAACCTGCCACTCCTTGGCGCCTTGTAAAGCTTCCATTGCATATAGCCCGCTGCCGCCGATGACGCCAATATAATTTTTTTGCATTGCTGTACCTTCGTTGTCAGTGAATATCAGTCGCTCTATCAGCGCCGAAAAAAGAAATTTCCGTAAATATAGTCGCTTAGACTAAATAATTCTTACATGGTTTTGAAAGTCGTCCTCCTTGATAGTACTAAAGGCTAATAACTAGAGCTACAACTTCTTTGATTTATGGGGCTGAGAAAGTGTGTAAGAAATTCAGCCGACACGCGACTTTATTCTTAGTATTCCGAGTAAAGTTGTGATTGTATGAATAATACGAGGCATCAAAGAACTTTGAGCATTGGGGCAGAAGTTATGCTAGCCACAGCGGTTGAAGCGATCTGTACTTTGGGGATCTAACAATAAACTCGCGAGTAAGCAACGAATAATTTAAAAACAAAGATGAAGAAACGATTGATCTTACTAGGCGGGGGACATGCCCATCTTTCGGTGTTAGCGAAGTTTGCTGATCATCCGAATCTCGGCTTTGAAGTGATCTTAGTCACGGAGCGTGCTTTTCAACACTATTCCGGCATGTTGCCGGGATGGATGGCTGGGCACTACTCCAAACCCCAGGCACAAATTGATTTGCGACCTTTGGCGGCTGCAGCACGCGTTCAACTTGTGCTCGGGCAAGCGATTGGTATCAATGCCGATGAACGTCGCCTTGTGTTGGCGGACCAAAGTCAACTCGAATACGATCTGCTATCGATCGATGTAGGAAGCGAAATTGATGCTGCTTGGTTGGAGATGGTGGGGGCGCGTTTGCTCCCCGTAAAGCCTTTAGAGGCATTTTTCAGCAGTTGGCCTAAGGTCCTGCAAGAGGCTGGCAGCAAAGCGGATTACAGTTTGGCTGTGGTCGGTGGTGGTGCCGCCGGCGTTGAATTGGCAATGGCAGCGCAATTCGCGTTCATGCAACATGCACCGCGAGCAGAAGTGCATTTAGTGACATCCGAATCAGGCATACTTAATGGTCACGCAGCAAGCGTAAAAAAGCGTGCAATGAAGACTTTGATAAAAGCTGGCGTGACCGTCCATCGACACAAGGCTGTTGGGACGCCAGAAGGTTTGCTGTTGTCGGATGGCACCGCGCTGGCGGTCGATAAAGTGATTGCCGCCACAGGTGCTCGAGCTCCGGTTTGGTTGACCTTGTCTAAGCTTGCTTTAGATGCCTCGGGTTATATAACGGTTGACGATACGCACCGCAGTATTTCGCACCGAGAGGTGTTTGCCGTTGGCGACGTCTGTGCGCGGCAGGACGTCAAGATGGCTCGTTCGGGAGTGCACGCAGTTCGCGCTGGGCCGGTCCTAGCGCAAAATCTACTGGCCGCCATGCAGGGCTGCGACCTAAAGCCGTATCGACCGCGCCGCCATTCTTTGTACTTACTCGCTTGTGGTACACGCTATGCGATAGCATCTTGGGGGCGTTTTAGCGCAGAAGGCGCTTGGGTCTGGCGCTGGAAAGATTGGATCGATCGCGGCTTTATTCGACGATTCTCCCCCACCAAAGATCAGCATTAAAAAATACTAATCAAGGAATGGCCCAACCTTGGTGCACCGCACCGAATCGAATGATCAAGTGATGAAAAAGAGCAAGAAGGAAAGAACATGAGCGACGAATCCCCTAGCGAGTCTGGTATCGCGCTGTTACAAGAGGATGAATTTCTACTGAAGTTAAGAAAGCAAATGCTGCAGTTTGCCACCTTGCAATTGGGTGATGCAGTGCTAGCCGAAGATGCCGTGCAGGAAGCGCTGATCGGTGCGCTAAAAAATGTAGCTACTTTTGGGGGGCGTGCTGCTTTCAAGAATTGGGTCTTCGCCATTCTCAAAAATAAGATCGCTGATGTGTTGCGGCAAAAACAGAAACTTGTTTATGCCAGTCATTTGATGCGCGAGCAAGAAGAAGGGGAAGACTTTTCAGAGTTGTTTAATGGCTTAGGAATGTGGCATGCCGATGAGCGACCCATTGCATGGAATGCACCCGAAGAAGCCATGCGAGAAAGTCAATTTTGGAAGGTGTTTGAGGCCTGCCTCGCCAATCTGCCAGGACAACAAGCCCGAGTATTTATGATGCGAGAATTTGTGGAGTTGGACACGCAAGAAATTTGTGAGGCAGCTGATGTCAGCGTCAGTAATTTGCATGTCATATTGTATCGGGCGCGACTGCGTTTACGTGAGTGTTTAGAGAATAAATGGTTTAGTGAGGAGAAGTTATGTTGAATTGCCGATCAGAGACGAAACTATTGTCGGACGCCCAGGACCGGAAACTAACGCTGAGCGAAAAAATGTCGTTAAAAATGCACCTGATGATCTGTCCTGCCTGCCGTCATTTTGCAGAGCAGATGCAGACAATACGAAAGCTATCACGAGCATATGTGAAAGGCACACATGTGCCAGAGCCATCAGATATTCAAGAATAGGCAAGTTAAATACTTTAGCGAAAAGTGAGTGTAAGAATTTGCGTGAGCTCAACGACTATAGCGCAGATAACGCACACTTCGACCAGTAAAAAAGACCGTTTCAGCCAAGTGTCGCGCTAACCTCATAGCGACTCAGTGATCTTTCAATGAATCTTTAAGGATGCTTTATGCACGCAACCCTACCTTTGCTACGCGCCAGTAGTTTTCCTCAAATCCAACGCGCTGCCCTTCAAACACTGCAGGTGAATCTTGGCTATCGCTGCAACCAAACTTGTTTGCATTGTCATGTGAATGCTGGCCCGAATCGTACGGAGATGATTGATGAGGACAATCTTGCTTTGATCGTAGAGGTTTTAAAGGCGAGACAAGTCCAGACTTTGGATTTAACCGGCGGGGCGCCCGAGCTCCACGAAGGTTTTCGTGCGCTGGTGGTTGCTGCGCGAGCACTGGGCGTGAAAGTGATAGATCGTTGCAATTTGACGATTTTGTTTGAGCCGGGACAGGAAACTTTAGCAGAATTTTTGGCGGAGCAGCGCGTCGAAATCGTGGCTTCAATGCCATGTTATTCGCCTGAAAATGTGGACAAACAACGAGGCGAAGGAAGCTTTGATAAGAGTATTGCTGGGCTACAAAAACTTAATGCACTTGGTTACGGTCAGGTTGGCTCTGGCTTAACTTTGAATCTTGTGTATAACCCGCAAGGCGCTTCTCTACCGCCAGATCAAGTGAAACTGCAGGCAGATTACAAGCGCGAATTAATGGCGCATTTTGGTGTGGAATTTAATGAGCTATTCGCGTTGACGAATATGCCAATCCAACGTTTCGGATCGACCCTGATTTCGAAGGGTACATTCCACGACTATATGCGCTTACTCAAAGATCATTTTGTGGCAGACAATCTGCAACATCTCATGTGCAAAAGCACGGTCAGTGTAGATTGGCGTGGGTATTTGTATGACTGTGATTTTAATCAGCAATTAGGCCTGCACTTAGAGTCGGGCGATGATCAAAGGGTAGATTTTCCACTGGGACCACATCTAAGAGACCTGTTGAGGCAAGATCCAATCGGGCGCGACATTGTTGTCGCAGATCATTGTTATGGTTGTACTGCCGGCAAAGGTAGTAGCTGTGGTGGAGCCTTGCATGGCTAATTTGATGAAGAAAATCTTTTTTGCCATTCTTTTGAGCGCCATGGTTTGGGCCTATTTCGCATTGGATTTACACCAGCTGCTAAGCCTGGAATCACTGAAAACGCATGTGCTCGATCTTCAGATGAAGCAAGGGGAGTCACCTTGGTTATTTGGCTTGGGATTCTTTATTGTTTATGTGATTGCTACCGCCTTATCTTTACCTGGTGCGGTGATCCTAACGCTTGCAGCCGGTGCCCTGTTCGGCGTCGTGCGTGGCACACTTATTGTTTCATTCGCTTCTACATTGGGGGCGACACTCTCTTTTCTGGTGGCGCGTTATTTGTTAAGAGACACCGTACAAGCGCGTTACGCCGATCGTCTGAAGGCGATCAATGAAGGCGTAAAAAAGGAGGGCTTGATGTATCTATTCACCCTACGTTTGATTCCTCTTTTTCCCTTCTTCTTGATTAATCTGTTGATGGCTCTGACACCAATTTCGACGCTGTCTTTTTACTGGGTAAGCCAAATCGGCATGTTCGCTGGTACGGTGGTGTATGTGAATGCCGGTACCCAATTGGCTAACTTGAATTCACTTTCTGGAATTTTGTCGCCTGTAATGATTTTTTCTTTTGCCTTGTTGGGAATTTTCCCTTTAATTGCGAAGGGCTTGTTGGCCTGGTTGGCGCGGCGTCGCGTTTATCGCCAATGGCAAAGGCCGACTTCTTATGATCGGAATTTGATTGTGATTGGGGGTGGTGCTGCGGGATTAGTTAGCGCTTATATCGCAGCGGCGGTGAAGGCCAAAGTTACTCTGGTGGAAGCGCATAAGATGGGAGGCGATTGTCTCAATTACGGTTGTGTTCCCAGCAAAGCCTTGATTAAGTCGGCTCGAATTGCGCAACAGATGCGGCATGCCGACCACTATGGCCTGGAAGCGACCACGCCCCATTTTAGCTTTCGCCAAGTCATGCTTCGAGTGCAGCAAGTGGTAAAGGCAGTTGAGCCGCATGACAGTATCGAGCGGTATACAAAACTGGGTGTCGACGTGGTACAAGGCTACGCGCGTATCGTTGATCCTTGGACAGTAGAAATTACCAAGGACAATGGCGACAAACAGCGTTTGACGACGCGCAACATCATCATTGCTACAGGTGCTAGGCCATTTGTGCCGCCATTGCCAGGAATTGAAGATGCCGGTTATGTCACGAGCGATACGATGTGGGAAAGTTTTGCACAACTCGATGCACCACCGGCGCGCCTTGTTGTCTTAGGAGGCGGACCCATCGGTTGCGAGCTAGCTCAGAGTTTCGCGCGCCTAGGTTCCCATGTCATACAGATAGAAATGGCGGCTCGCATCATGGTACGTGAAGATGTTGAAGTTTCTGTGTTGGCAGAGGCGGCCTTGCAGCGCGATGGCGTCGAAATCTTGACGAACCATAAAGCACTACGCTGCGAGAAAGAATGGCAAAACGGCGTGGAGACGAAATACATCGTGGTCGAACACCAAGGCGTTGAAAAAAGAATCGCATTTGATGCCTTACTTTGTGCCGTGGGGCGAGTTGCTCGCCTGACTGGTTTTGGTTTGGAAGAGTTGGGGATTCCAACACAACGCACAGTACTTACCAATGCGTATTTAGAAACCTTATATCCGAATATTTTTGCGGCAGGTGACGTCGCAGGACCTTACCAATTTACCCATACGGCAGCACATCAAGCTTGGTATGCTGCAGTCAATGCCTTGTTTGGCGAATTCAAAAAATTCAAAGTCGACTATTCGATTATTCCTTGGGCGACTTTTATTGAACCGGAAGTGGCGAGGGTTGGCTTGAATGAGCAAGAAGCGCAAGAGAAATCGATAGCTTATGAGGTCTCGCATTTCGCGATGGATGAACTCGATCGTGCAATTGCCGACGGTAATACACAAGGACTTATTAAGGTGTTAACCGTTCCAGGAAAAGACAAAATTCTAGGCGTTACCATAGTCGGGGAGCACGCGGGTGATTTGCTTGCAGAATATGTATTGGCGATGAAACATGGTCTAGGTCTAAACAAGATTTTGGGCACGATTCACACTTACCCCACCATGGCTGAAGCGAACAAATATGTTGCCGGTGAATGGAAGCGAGCGCACGCGCCCGAAAAAATATTGGCGCTACTAGGCAAGTATCATGCATGGAAGCGAACTTAAGGATGGAGTCTAACGAATGTCCCCGATCCGAAAAAAAGCAGCTGTCAATATGTTGATGACGACTTCCTCTAAGTCGTCATTCACATTGTCGATTATTGTACCCATACTCAACGAGGTCAAATCTTTACCACGCTTGCTTGAACAGCTTTTGCCGTATCAAAGACAAGGACACGAGATTTTGATCGTTGATGGAGGTAGTGATGATGGCTCCGCCAATTTGGTGAATACGGTCGGCTTTAAGCTTATTTCTAGCGAGGTCGGTCGTGCGAGGCAAATGAATGCGGGAGCGGCAGCAGCGAAGGGGGACGTGTTACTTTTTCTGCACGCCGATACTGAATTGCCTCCAGCTGCGGACCTCTGTATTGAACAAGCGCTAGCGCAATCGGGCCGGCAGTGGGGACGTTTTGATGTACGTATTACAGGCGCGTCGTGGATGTTTCTTGTTATCGCGACGATGATGAATTGGCGTTCAAAGTTCACTGGAATCGCTACCGGAGATCAAGCCATTTTTGTTCGACGATCTGCTTTTTTTGAGGTCGGGCAATTTCCACATCAGGCGCTCATGGAAGACATAGCACTGTCGAAGGCTCTGAAGAAGATAGGCATGCCAGTGTGCTTACGTGCCCGCGTCTCGACTTCGGGACGTCGTTGGGAAAAGCATGGTATCTGGTCTACGATTTTTTTGATGTGGCGCTTACGTTGGCTCTATTGGTTAGGCCGCTCACCTCAGGAACTAAAGAAACTCTATCAATGAAACCGACACACACCATTATTTTTGCTAAAGCACCGATGCCTGGACTAGCCAAAACACGTTTGATTCCTGCACTCGGCGAATCAGGTGCAGCAAGCCTGGCGCAGCAACTCCTGTATCGAAGTTTACATCACGCTCAAGCCGCAGGCATAGGCAGTGTTGAAATGTGTGTGACACCATCCTATGACGATCCTGCTTGGACATCCATGCAATTGTCCATGCAATTGTCCATGCAATTGAGGGGACAGATACTGTGGTCGAATCAAACCAATGGTGACTTGGGGGATCGTATGGCGCAAGCGGCGCAGCGAGCCTGTTTGCAGCACGACAAGGTTCTGTTGATGGGGACCGATTGTCCGAGTTTAAGTGCTCGTCAGCTGCAATTGGCGAGTGATGCCTTAGATTCACACGATTACGTCATAGTACCGGCCGTTGATGGTGGTTATGTTTTATTGGGAATGCGCCAATTTGATGCGAGTTTATTTCGAGAGATGGTGTGGAGTGTTGATACGGTCGCAAGGGAAACTCAAGATCGGATTAGGCGCTTGGGGCGCACGCTCCAAATTTTCACGCCTTTGCATGATATCGACGTGCCTGCAGATCTACCTTATCTACCAACGAATTGGAATGAGATTGTGAGAGAAATAGTATGAATCAAATGACCTGTGATATTGCGCAGCGATTTACAAAATGGACTTTAGCGTCCTTGGTTTTGATGACGAACTCGGTTTATGCGCAAGAGTCTGTGGTGCAGATTAGTCAATTCGATGGTCCAAGCGAAACTGCTCCTAGCCCGTGGAAGGTCGTTCGACTCAGTAAATCGGTTGCGCCGACCCAGTATCGCATCATCGCCTGGGACGGTGTACTTGCAGTGGAGGCGAACGCGAACCGCAGTATGGCTTTGTTCGCGCGACAGATTACCGTCAATTTGCAAGCGACCCCCATTTTGTGTTGGCGTTGGCGGATTGATGCACCTTTGCTTGCCGCTGATATGAAGACTAAAGCGGGCGACGATTACGCTGCTCGGGTTTATGTTGCACTTTCCTTGCCGCCATCGGCTTTGTATTGGGGCACAAAAATGAAACTCGGTGTGGCTCGTAGCATCTACGGCGATTTAGTACCGGATGCAGCCTTGAATTATGTGTGGGACAACCGCTATCCGGTGGGCACTCTTCAGCCCAATGCCTACACCGATAGAACACAAATGATCGTCACCCAAAGTGGCAAGTCTAACGCTGGAAAATGGGTGACTCAGCGACGTGATGTGTTAGCCGATGCGATCTCGGCATTCGGCGACCATCGGTACACCACCAATTTGATTGCGGTGGCGGCTGATACCGACAACACTGGCGAATCAGCACGTTCTGGGTTTGCTGATCTACACTTTGTTGAACGTTCAGCTAATTGCCACTTCGAGTAATTAATCAATTCCAATACTTTCATTCTTCAGGTTTTTTAGGAGTTCACTATGCATGACATCGTACAAGACTATTATGGTCGTCAACTACAACATTCAGACGATCTTAAAACCACGGCTTGTTGTGATATTAGCCAAGTACCAGCTTGGTTAAAACCTTTGCTAGCACGCATCCACCCTGAGGTTTTGTCGCGCTATTATGGCTGCGGCCTGGTTTGCCCTCCACTATTAGAGGGATGTCGCGTATTGGATTTAGGATGTGGTTCGGGTCGAGATGTATATGCACTAGCGCAGTTGGTCGGACCGAGCGGTGAAGTAGTCGGGGTGGATATGACTGAGGAACAACTCCATGTCGCCAAGAAACATCAGGCTTATCACGCCGAACAATTTGGCTACGCAAATGTCAGTTTTCTACAAGGCTATATCGAACGTCTATCTGAGTTGAATTTGGAGTCAAATAGTTTTGATGTGATCGTTTCTAACTGTGTGATTAACCTTTCACCAGATAAAGATGCGGTTCTTAAAGACGTGTTCAACTTATTGAAACCTGGCGGTGAATTCTACTTTTCTGATGTTTATGCGAATCGTCGCGTTCCTAATGCGGTGAAGAATGATCCGGTTTTGTATGGCGAGTGTTTGGGTGGTGCCCTGTATTGGAACGATTTTATTCGCTTGGCACATCGACATGGCTTTCTTGATCCGCGTTTAATCACGGATAGACCGTTAGCAATTACTGATCCGGTATTGGCGCAGCGCATCGGCAGCCTGCAATTCTATTCAGCAGATTATCGTCTCTTCAAAATTCCAGCATTAGAAACAGCTTGTGAGGATTACGGGCAAGCGGTGATTTACCGCGGCAGTATTCCTCAACACCCAGACCGTTTTATTTTGGATAAGCACCATGATATTGAAACAGGCCGAGTCTTTCCTGTCTGTGGCAATACTTGGTTGATGCTGCAGCAAAGTCGTTTCGCTACGCATTTTCAATTCATTGGCGATTTCAATCGTCATTACGGTCTATTCGAAGGTTGTGGCAGTAGCATACCGTTCGATCAAAACAGCGGCACACAAGCAGCTTCATGTTGTTAAATTTAGCAAGGATTCGAATGTTACTCTTGTCAATTCAACGTCGCCTTCTAGTTGGAATTTTATTCACCCTTGGTGTCGTGGGGCAGGTTGGTGCCGAGGAAAAGAAAATCGTTTTGACTGGCTCAAGCACGGTAGCGCCTCTGGCAGCTGAGATCGGCAAACGGTTTGAAAAACTCAATCCTGGTATCCGTGTCGACGTGCAATCTGGCGGGTCTTCACGCGGCATTACGGACGCGCGCTCCGGTGTGGCAGACATTGGCATGGCGTCTCGCCCCTTGAAGGTAGAAGAAAATGACTTGTTTCATTTTTCAATTGCGACAGACGGTGTCGGCATCATTGTGCATCAGAAAAATCCGATAAAAAAACTGAGTGACGAACAAATCAAGGCGATTTTTACCGGCAAAATCAGCAACTGGAAAGAGGTCGGCGGTGAGGATAAAAAGATTACGGTGGTGAATAAAGCAGAAGGTCGTTCTACACTGGAATTATTTTTGCACTATTTCCAACTCAAAAATACAGAGATTCGAGCTCACGTGGTGATCGGCGATAATCAACAGGGAATCAAAACAGTTGCAGGAAATCCAGGCGCAATTGGCTATGTGTCAATTGGTACAGCTGAGTATGAAGAGGCTCACAAGACTCCGATTCGCTTGATGCCAATGGCCGAAATCGCTGCCAGCACGGCGAATGTACGAGATGGACGCTTCCCGCTGTCACGGCCTTTGAATTTTGTTACCAAAGCGAAACCAGTGGGCGTGGTCAAACAATTTATTGAGTTTGCACAATCAAAGGCAGTCGATGATCTCGTTCAAGAGCAATATTTCGTCCCGCTCGCACACTGATACGGGTTTGGCATATGGGACTGGCTTCATCGCCTTGATCGTGATGGTGGTGCTGACGCTGCTATTGCTATTCTTAGCGAAAGAGTCGTGGCCCGCACTACGCTCTGGCGGCTGGATGCGTTTTTTTCGTAGTGATGCTTGGTTCCCGCTCAGTGGCGAGCTGAATGTCTTGCCCATGCTGTGGGCGACCCTTATGACGAGTATTGGCGCTCTGCTACTGGCAATTCCATTCGGTGTGGTGAGTGCGATATTCGTGCGTTTCTATGCGCCTTCCTACCTAAGAGAATTAGTGCGACAAATATTGGCTCTATTGGCTGGTATTCCTTCTGTGGTGTATGGCTTGTGGGGTTTAAGCGTGTTGGTGCCATTGATTGCGCAGTGGGAGCCACCAGGAGCAAGTTTGTTGGCGGGTATTTTGGTTTTAGCGATCATGATTTTGCCCACGATCGCATTGACGACACACTCTGCATTGAATGCGATTCCGACCAGCCATTTATTGGCTGCAGCCGGATTGGGCTTGACCCGCAAACGCACCATCCTATCAGTGGCTTTGCCTTCAGCGCGACGCGGCATTGTGACCGGAGTTCTACTCGCTGCAGCACGGGCTATCGGTGAAACCATGGCCTTGTTAATGGTAGAGGGTAATGTGGTGCAAACGCCGACCAGTCTTTTTGATCCGGTGCGCGTACTAACTACCAATATTGCATTAGAAATGGCTTATGCGACAGGTGACCATCGTGCAGCTTTGTTCGCATCAGGCTTGCTCTTAATGAGTATGGTGAGCCTCTTGGCATGGACCGCCGCCAAAGGCGAAAGGCGGCGCTATGCTTAAGCGAGTTCCACATGTCGGTGACGTAGTCATGTCTGTTCTCGTTTGGTGCGCGGTTACCTTCGTGCTGACGATCTTTTTGTGGATTTTGTCCGATTTGCTGGTACACGGACTGAGTAAAATTAATTTTTCATTTTTGCTTGATGCTCCTCAGAATTCAGGTCGTGCAGGTGGCCTCGCGCCAATTCTTATTTCTACTCTTCTGACTTTGATTGTTGCATTGCTAGTGACAATACCTTTGGGGCTCGGCACTGCTATCTACTTGAGTGAAGTCACACGTCAGAATGGGCCTATGGCGCGAGCGATAGGAATGATCTTGGATATACTTGCCAGTGTCCCTTCTATTGTTCTTGGTCTGTTTGGAAATGCATTTTTCTGTATTTGGCTGGGTTTAGGGTTTTCGATTTTGTCGGGCGGCCTGACATTGGCTTGCATGATGTTGCCGATTTTTATACGCGCTTCCGAGTTGGGGTTATCGACCGTTCCTGCAGAGTGGCGGTTAGGGGCGGTGGCCTTAGGGTTAAATCAATTTTCGGCTTTGCGTCAGGTACTTCTTCCCGCAGCCGCTCCGGCCATGATTGCTGGTCTTATGTTGAGTATAGGACGCGCATTAGCGGAAACCGCAGCTTTAATCTTTACGAGCGGATATGTCGATAGAACACCCAGTTCGTTACTGGATTCTGGTCGTTCACTTGCGGTTCATATCTATGATCTTTCCATGAATGTGACTGGTGGCGATGCTTCGGCCTATGGTGCGGCTTTGGTGTTAATGGCCTTGGTTTTTATCATCAATATTGTTGCCTCCCGTCTTTCTTCACTTCTGTTAAATGCAAGGAAAACCGCAACATGAATTTGACTCCTATCGCGCCTGCTCTTGGTGCCAGCACGGTTGGTACAGACACAGCATTCACTCTTGGTACAGTGGAGCAGGGAGCTGCTTGTTGCATCGCGCAGCCACATCTTCAGATAGAAAATCTATCGGTTAGCTACAACGCCCATCCGGTACTCGATGGTGTGTCCCTAGATATACATAAAGGATGTGTGACCGCCTTGATTGGCCCCTCGGGCTGTGGAAAAACCAGTTTCCTCTCCTCCTTAAACCGCCTGACTGATCTAATACCTGGCTGCGAAGTGGGGGGGGCAAATCAAGCTAGATGGAATGGATATTCATAGCCCCAAGCTTGATGTGCTGGCTTTGCGTCGGCGTGTTGGAATGATTTTTCAAAAACCGAATCCTTTTCCTTTATCGATACGACGTAACATTGAGATGCCGCTACGCGAACATGGAATGCGGAAGATCGGAAGAGCACACGTCTGAACTCCAGTCACCTTGTACTATCTCGTA
>CALKVB010000107.1 GCA_937996605.1 uncultured Oxalobacteraceae bacterium
GGCTAAGCGTATCGCTTTACCGTTAAAACGATTCGCTAAGTTTTCACCACGCTCTAAGGTGCGGTTAGCAATTGTGATGTTTTTCGGGTTTTGCGCGGCGAAGTGCGTAGCGCATAATTCGATCATTTCACCCGCACCGATAAACAAGATGTTTTGATCGGCGATCTTATCAAAGATGCGTTGCGATAAGCGAACCGCAGCTGCTGCCATCGAAACGCTATGAGCACCGATCTCGGTTGTGCTACGAACTTCTTTTGCCACCGCAAACGTGCGTTGAAACAATTGGTGTAGATAGGTGCCAAGCCCGCCCGCTTCTTCAGCTTGGCGAACGGCATCTTTCATTTGCCCTAAAATTTGCGGCTCGCCTAGCACCATCGAATCTAAACCTGAGGCTACACGGAATGCGTGACGAACGGCATTGTCTTGCGGCAGCGTATATAGGTGGTGGCGTAAATCGTGGTAGGGCAAATTGTGAAAATCTGCTAAAAACTGCGCTGTGGTATCAATAGGATTAGCGACATCGGCTACCGCATACAACTCCGTGCGATTGCAGGTCGATAAAACGGCGGTCTCAGATGCTTGCTGTGAACCATTACGAGCAAACCAAGCGCGCGCACCGACAACCGCCTGAGAAATTTGCTCAGGCGAGAAAGCTACCTTCTCACGTAAAGCGAGAGGTGCGGTCGTATGATTGAGGCCGACGGCGAGTAGTTGCATAATGATTTTGGGCTGAAGGTGCTCATTATAGCGCGTCTCAAGCCTGCTTTCATCGTGCCAGCAAGGATCTTGAGTAAAATCAATTGATTTTTAGATATGATTTGCGGGAATTTCTATCGTAAAACAGGTACCTTCACCTGGGATGCTGGTAAATCGAATCTGTGAAAAGTGGCGATCAATGACTGTTTTCACAAACACCATACCAAGCCCCACCCCATCATTCTTAATCTGGTCGGGGCCGCGTCCAAAACTAAAACGTTGAAAACGCTGGAACAAACGGCTTTGATCGGCGCGAGCGATGCCATAACCTTGATCTTGAATCGTGCACACCACGAAGTCGTTCAAATTACGAGTGGTAAAGCTCAAACTGCAGGTGACAGTGGTGTCGGTTGGGCTGTATTTGATCGCGTTGGACAAAAGATTGGTGAAAACACGGGTCATCAAACTACGGTCGACGCGTACTGGATATTCTCCCTCGGGTATCTCATTGTGCAGCGTAATACGTTTATTCTTTGCCAAAGTCCACATTTCTTCGGTGGCATCGATCAGAATGTCTTGCAGGTCGACCTCCTGGAAGCGGTACTCAGTCGCCTCGGCATGCGCCAGATGCACAAAGCTATCCGCCAAACTCAAGGTCGTGTTGGAGGCTTTTTCAATACGCTTTAAAAATTCTTGATGTTCAATTGCGGTGTCGCGATTTTTTTGCATTTCGATTAAAGCCAAAATCGACGCTTGCGGAGCACGCATATCATGCGAAATGAAATGCAGCATCTCATCGCGGCGGCGTTCCGCTTGGCGAATTTCAGAAATGTCGATGATGCTAATGATCCAACCAATTAACACCTTTTTACTGGTGTAGCAGGGCGCACTCTTAATTATGAGATCGCGACCTTTTGGGTCTTCCACCTCTACGCCTTTGCTGAGCAATTCTGTTTGATCTAGGTCGAGAATATGCCACCAACTAAATGCCGCTGGTTGCGCTAAATATTCAGTATGCGGCTGGCTCATGTTCGAGAATAAATAAGGTACCAAGGTGTCGATTACATGTGGCATCCCTATGCTTCTAAAGTATTCGACTGCTGCGGGATTAGTTAAGACCACATTACCATCGACCGTCGTCACCATAGTCGCATCGGGCAAGCTGTGTAAGCTGTCTGTCACAAACTGGCGCAGATCTCGCACGCGTCTCACGGCAGCGCGCATCGCTTGAATATGGCGCTCTAATTTATCTTGAATTTGATTTTGCGCGGGGCTCAGTAGACCGTCTTGAGAAAGCGAGTCGATATTCGATTCCGGCAAGAGATTCGGTTCCTGATCCAGCAAAACGAATTCTTGACCAAGAAAAACAATTGCTGCTTCAAGGCGGCGCCATCCCCATAATGGATAGGCGATGATCAACACAACGATGGCTGCGCCAGGCGGAATCCAATAGCCAAAACTCAGTAATATTCCACTACTCAGGATGCAGAAAAGCGTTAAGCCTACGATTGTGACTAAGGCGAGGCGAGGCGAGGCGAATAAGAAACTCGATAATGCAAGCAATAACATCAAAGCCGTGAAGGCGAAAACTTGAGCATTGTTGGCGGGCAAAATGCTACGTTGATCAAGTAGGCTCGCTAGGATATTGGCGTTGATCTCAACGCCAGACAAAACGCCTTCGGTCGATGTGACCGGGGTTGGAAAGGCGTCGGCCATACCTTGAGCGGTAGCGCCGATTAAGACGTACTTATCACGAAAGACTTCGCTAGACACTTCACCACGTAACACGGAAACATACGGTATCGAAGTAAAGTGGCCACTGCCGCCATAGTAAGGAATATGCATGCGCCAATTGCGATGCCAGACTCCTGCGGCATAACTATATTCTTGGTCATGTTTTACTGTGCCAGCGAGGTCAGCGGCGTTGATGTCACGCGTTCTACCTTTGCCTACGTCATAAAGACTGAGTGTGAAATGCGGCCACCATTGTCCTTGTATGCCCTCTTTGAGATAGACGCTGCGTGCTACGCCGTCGTCATCGAGTTCGATGTGATTATGGCCAATACTTTTCGCCGCATCGGCAAATAGAGGAAGCGGTAAACCAGCTTGTAAGCCACTACCCGCATCGATGTTGGCAAGTGGAATTACCACATTGCCAGCCTGTCGAATCGCTGTGGCGAGCAAGCCGTCGCCATTTACTAGATTATTGGTATTGCTATGTTCGGCTTCGGCAAAGATCACGTCAAAGCCAACAGCTTTAGGTTTCGCGAGATTCAGTTTTTGCAGAAGCTGCGCATGAATCTCACGTCGCCAAGGCCATTTTCCAATTTCAGCAATACTGAAATCATCGATTGCGATAATCACGATATCATGTCGAGCTGGCCGTGACTGCGTTTGTAAGAGTTTATCGTATAGGCTCTGGTCGAAGCGTTTGAGGCTTTGACTAAAAATGAGTATGGTCGCAAGAACCAATAGACCAAACGCTAGGATTAACCATTCTCGCAACGCGAGTTGGCGCCGCATGAATGCAGATTTAGCTGTGTTCGCAAATGCGTTGATCGTCACACTAGTGCCTTAATTACTTTTCGTTAGGGCGAACTACACCGCTGGCGGATTGCAAAGCCTCGCCAGTGCCCGTGGTCCAACGGAGTCCAACTTCAAATTTCTGTGGTTTGGAGAATTGTCCGATAAATCTGTCTGCATCGGTGGCGCGAACCCGAATGTAGTAGATGCCCGATTCGAGACGCGGGACTTGAATTTGTGCTTCACTGACTTCTTTGCTCAGTAAAGGTTTTTTGAATTCCGCCTCGTTCGCAATCTGCACTAAGAATCGTTGCCCTGTCTCCGATGGCCAACTGAAATGCAACATGGCGGCGCCATTGTCGACAAATTCGTTCATTCCTTGGCTCGCCAGCACGCTAAAGCTTTGCGGCGTTGAGAAGGGACCTTGATCGGCGCCGGAAGTTTTTTCTGCCACAGTCGCAACGCGCCAAAAGAATTGTCCTAAGCCGAGTTTGTCGGTACTAAATTCAGGTCGTGTAATCAGGCTTTGATCTAACACCAACTGCGTGAACTGCATATCAGTAGCTACTTGTAAGCGGTAACTCTTGGCCTCGCTACTATGTGCCCACTTAAACTCTACGATTTGTGAGCGAACTTTGTGTTTTGGTTGCAGTGGGAAAGGGGGCTCTGGTTTGGCCTTCAGTTTAAACGGTACAACGCTAGGCATGCCTTCAAGATGATTGCTATCGATCGCAGTCATGCGAATAAAGTAGTCACCATCGTCGAGATCTGTGAATTGAAATTTGAGTTCTTTGGTGGTGCCTTCCATCACTAGGTTTTGCATTTGCGCATCTTTACCAATTTGAGCGTGATACTCAATCGCACCTTCTACGGGCTCTATGCCAAACTGGAGGCGGTTACGTTCCTGTAGTTGATAGCCAGTGACGAGTAAAGGTGCAGGTAGAAGTTTTACAGGTTTACCAAGGCCTTCACGTGTGACGATGTTTCCTTGACCCGCGGGCAAGATCAAGCTGTTGTTTTTTTCTGCTTGAGCAACTGCGACGCCACCCTCGATGACTTCGTTCGCAATGCCGTTGTCATTGACGCCTACGCGGAAGTGCGTTCCACGTACGCCAGCAATCGCTAATTTGGAGCGTACTTCAAAACGCCCTTTGTTGGCATCAAGCTTGGTAACTTGTGACTCAACTCGACCATCTAATAATTTGATTTCTGTACGTGGGCTTTTGGTAAATTTGGTCGCGCGCAAGCGATTTAGGATTGCTTGGCTATTAGATGGAATGGAGACTCTCGAGTCATCGATGAGCGCTAAGGTGACAAAGCCATTTTTGCCAGTATTGATTTGTGTGCCTTCAGTGATACTACTGTTAAGACTAATGGGAATCTCTTGCCCATCTTTTTGTACGGCACTCACGATACCAGCGAGTGCCACGACACGAGCGGGAGCTGCTTGCTCTGCTAATAGCTCTGCTGGTATGACAATAGCTGATCCGATTGGGATAGCGCGTTCATTGCTAATTCGATTGCGTTTGCCTATCGCTTCCCAATTCGAGGTGGTATCGGTGAACTGCTTGGAGATAGACATCAAGGTATCGCGCTCGAGCGCGTAATAGACGAGGTCTGCGGCCACTATTTCAGTACTACCCGGTTTGCCTTTCAGTGATTGTGCCAATGTGCTCGAACTGACGAGCATCAAGATGAATAGGCAAATTGCACTGAATATTGAGATAGCAAGGCGTATTGTGTTGCCAAGCGAAGGCGAGGCAAACTTGGAAGTTGCCTGAAATTGCGAATTGACTTGCATGAATTCTCCGATTTGGTCGAGCGCTGAACTATTAGCAACGACCAAGACATCTATTAATTTATTCTTTACTGATTTGCTCGAGACGATAGCCGTAGCTATACACGGGGGCAAGGCGATAGCCATTTTCAGGTCTTAGATCGAGTTTGCTGCGCACCCTTGAAATGTGAGTATCCATGGTGCGTGAAGGTACTTCGATATCGCGTGACCATACCGCTTCTAAAATGTAGGCGCGAGACAGTGGCCGACTCAAGTTCTGAAATAGGAGTAAGGCGAGATCAAACTCTTTTTGTGTTAGTTCGACCTCTTCGCCGTTGAGTTTGGCACGGCTTGCACGAATGTCGAACTGGTAGGGCCCAAAGTTAATAACTTCGCTAGCGGTTTGCGTAGGATAAGCGCGCCGCAATAAAGCTTGCACACGCGCCACTAATTCAGCGCGGCGGATTGGTTTGATCATGTAATCATCAGCGCCCGCTGCGAGCCCTGCGACAATATCATCTTCACCAGAACGGCTAGTCATAAATAATACTGGTAAGGTCGTCGATAGTTTTTCGCGCACCCATTTTAAGATCTCTGTGCCGTTCAAGTCAGGCACATGCCAGTCGAGAATCAAGAGGTCAAAGCTTTCCCTATGCAGCTGATGCATCATTGCCTTGCCACTCGAAAAAGTGTGGCAAGTATGCCCCGCATTACTTAAAGTTGCCGCAGTAAGATCGAGTAAGTTTTGGTCGTCGTCTAGGATGGCAATTCTCATAGGTTCTCAGTCAAAAGCGTTACTTAAAATCGATTGCAAAAGTATGGCCTAGTGTGCCATTTTTTTTGGGATCGTACTCGTTGTACAAGTACGATCCGCGCTAGAGATTAGCCGCGTAATTCTGCGTCAGGCAAAATAACGTTGACGTCTAACACTTCGAGGTTACCTTGTTTATCGAGCGAAACCTTGATATCGTCAGGATTGACTTTAGTGTATTTCGAGATAACAGCGATCAGTTCCTCACGCAGTGCTGGTAAGAAGTCATAACCTTCACGACCACCATTCCGTTCACGGGCGATAATGATCTGCAAGCGTTCTTTTGCAGCGCTTGCACTCTTTGGCTTACTGTTGAACAAAAACGAAAGCAAAGCCATCTTACTTACCTCCAAAAATACGTTGCAGCAAACCTGGCTTTTCGTAATCAACAAAACGTAAAGGAGTTTGTTCACCCAAGAAGCGAGACACTACATCGCCATAGGCTTCGGAAACATCGCTTCCCTTCATATGAATTGCAGGGTTACCGTGATTAGAAGCATGTAATACTGTTTCAGATTCAGGAATGACACCAATCAAAGGGATGCGCAAAATTTCTTGCACATCAGTGTAAGACAACATTTCGCCAGCTTCCACACGCTTCGGTGAGTAGCGTGTGATCAATAAATGTTCTTTGACCGGTTCGCCACCTTGTTGTGCGCGCTTGGACTTCGCCTGAATGATACCTAATATACGATCAGAATCGCGTACTGAAGATACTTCAGGATTGGTGACGACAATCGCTTCATCAGCGAAGGTCAATGCCATCACCGCGCCACGTTCGATACCTGCGGGTGAATCGCACACGATGTATTCGAAATCCATCGCGATCAGATCGTCGAGAACCTTCTCAACACCTTCCTCGGTCAACGCATCTTTATCGCGGGTTTGTGAGGCTGGCAAAATGAACAAATTGTCGCAGTGCTTGTCCTTGATCAGCGCTTGGTTCAATGTTGCTTCGCCGCTGATGACGTTGACTAAATCGTAGACCACACGACGCTCGCAACCCATAATCAAATCCAGATTACGCAAACCGACGTCGAAATCGAGCACCGCTGTTTTATGTCCACGCAACGCTAGACCAGAGGCAAAGCTCGCACTCGAGGTGGTCTTGCCAACACCGCCTTTACCAGATGTCACAACGATGATTCTTGCCACAGAGTACTCCTTCAATAAAACCTTGAATTTTACCTACCCAATCAAGGATAAACATTAATAAAAAACGAAAATGCTTGCTGTTTCTATGCCACGATCTCAGGACGAGATATTAATTCGCCGTCTTCATGGAAGTCATTTCTATACTGTCACCGACCAGTTTGATTTGTACTGGCTGGTTGGCTTTAAATTCTGGGAATCCATTGTCGAAGGTGCGATAAATGCCTGCGATAGATACCAGTTCTGCTTCCATCGCGGCGGCGAAAATACGTGCCTCGGTATTGCCGCGTGCACCAGCTAAGGCTCGGCCACGCAAGGGTGCGTAGATGTGTATGCTGCCGTCCGCAATCACTTCAGCACCATTATTGACCGATGCAGTGACGATCAAGTCGCAACCGCGCGCATATACCCGTTGTCCCGCACGTACTGGGGTGTCAATCACCATCGCCGGGATGTAGCTCGGCGCTGCAGCCGGCACTGGTGTAGGCGTTGGCGCGACTTCCTGAGGTGTCGCCTTTACTTCGTTGACAGCGGATTCTTTGGGCAGTTCAGGACGCGCTTTACTGACCACGTCTATACTTAGTCCGTGTGCACGTATTGCTGCGTGATCCTGTTCCGCGGCGTTACGCACTGCCACCACGTGCAGGCCATTTGCTTTGAACAATGTGATGATCGCAGTCCAATCAAGTTTTTCAGCTTGAATCGATTCGATATCGAGAATCGCGAACTCGTCATCGAAGAAATCTGGTGCGCCTCCTGTCATCTCTTTGAGTGCTTGTTCAAGGGTCGAGAGGGCAGAATCATTGAGACTTACAGCGACTGCCACGACCGTGGATATTTTTATTTCTATAGGCTTACGTGTCAGACTATTTTGCATAAAAGAGAAGCAATTTGAGAACAATGTTGATCTGGTTTCTTATACGTGCTTCGACGACTTTCTAGTCGCGTGTTTTGATTTTAAATTGATCAAACCAGAGCGAGAGAGAAACGTCTTGAACATTAAGAATGCAATAGCCTACATCGTACCAATTGATGAGGCAGTTAGCAAAAGAGGATTGAGTCGAAACGCGGTTTTTGAAGGAATTTCATGATAAACGGCGCAAACTGTTGCGACATTCAAGATAAAACGAAATCGAAAATTAAATTTAATTGCCGCATGGAAATTCACGCCTTTACTTCGACCATCAGCCTTTGAGTGAAATTGGACGATAGTCGAGTTTAATATTGGCGTCACTAGCACGACGTCCTGCCATTTGTCGTCGTCCTTGCGTTTTACGTGTGTTCAAAAAAGTTGATTGCTGTTTTTCGCGACGATCGCTGGCTCGCCGGTCTTGAATCTGACGACGTTCGACGAATGTTTCATCTATATCCTGCTGTAACTTTGAAGCACCACGTCTCGACAAGTCATTACTCGATGTTCGTGCGGAATTTTGCATGCTGGTGGGCTGCTGATAATCAAAGATGCGAAAAATCTGTAAAGGTGACATGGTCTTGCGATTGAAAATCTAATCGCTCGGTAACGGCTGTGTTGTCGTTAACTTGAGTGATTTTCCATTTAATTCACCTCTTCATGCATTTATTTTCGATTAAAAGATTCCAAGTAGAAATGAATATGAGTAAAACATTTCCCAGTAGAATTTTTTTTGTGAATGGTAGCGTTGTTCGCGGTATTTTAGTCGGTGAGCGAGCTTACATCATCAAACCAACTTTTTCGTCGCCAGCTCTTCTGCCGAAACTGCGGCGGCGACCGTTGTTGGTTCTGGTATCGAGATATGGGTGGCAATTAGTCTTACGTCGCTCCGCGAGTCGCCGATCAGGAATTTTACGACGCTCGACAAATTCTGTAGGTTTTTCGGGCGCGTTGTTACTGCCAGCGTGACTGCCAGAGGTGCTGATCACACTTTGCTTTGAGTGATCTGTAAATAAACCAAAAATTCGAAAGATTCGAGGCATGACCATCGACTTCACCTTTACGCGCAGAGATATTGACTACAAGGAGTGATTTAACGTTGAGCAGTTTTCGTGCCAGCTTGAGCAGCATAGAAATCGGCGTAAAACGAGAATAACTTGAGCACTTGACGTGTAAATTTGCCGAAATTTTTCATGTAAATAAATCGCTCAATCAACAACTCATAAAAAAGAGGAGCTATTTCATTTCAATTGTTTTTCGTGTTTGAGGAGCCGAGAATCGAAGCAAACAGTGTTTGCGTATGGTTCGAGTTTTATACCTTCAAGGCCTTGAATTTAGCACTCACTGCAGAATCAAAGTGCCAAAAGCTTGTACTTGTAGGCAGGCTTATGGCTGTCTCAATTGAGTTTTTAAATTTTGTATGAATGATGATCTGTTCATCTCTGTCAGAAGCGAATGCCTTACACGCACAGTCTCTGACACAGGCTTCAGAGGTTCTGAGGAATTGTAAGGCGAGTCCTTGTTGACGATGGGCGGGCGCAATAAATAGACCATCAATATCAAAGCGGATCGATCATTCAACATGTCCTATGGCGATTCCATTTTTGTCATCGGCGATCAAAACTTGATTGGGCTCCACTCGGTTACCTCGAAAATAGTTGAGTATTTCTGGCCAATGCTCCTTATTTTCCTAAAGTTGTGGTCGCAAATTCAGCCAGTCTTGGGCATTGGCTTGGTTCGCCTCTTTGATTACATAGGCGAAGAATTTTTGTTTGCTGTTCGTCCATTGCTTTCAGTATTAATTCAGTTTTTGCGTATTGCGTAGTGGCCTGCCAAGTTGGTGTTCAATAATGCCGAGCGGGAGATTGGGTTAAATTGATCACAATTCAATAACAAATTCCGCATCAAATAAATTGATGAGCATCAAAATTTGTCTTCGATAAACTGCAACACTCCGACGGATTTCGAATCATTTGAAAAATTTCTGCGAAGAAACAACACGAAAAGCATCAAAATTTGACCCGGTTGGCATTCTCAGACATCTTATGAAGGTCTTGCTTAGCTTTGGCTAACAATTACCTACGAAGTGGGTATTCATAGAATTAATCCGCTGCTTTATTGGAGCTTGAAAATGAAATTAACGAAGTTGATGTCAGACCGAATTACCCATTTTTCCATTCAGAAAAAATTGCGCTTGTTAGCGTATGCGGCAGCTTTAGGGGTAGTGGTGTTGACCGTGATATTTCTGATTTCAGAGAAGCGCTTATTAATGGAAGAGCGCAAGACGAGTGTGCGCCAGTCTGTAGAAACGGCACATGGCATGATCGATTTCTATTATCAACAAAGCAGAAGCGGTGTTTTGAACGAAGAGGATGCTAAGCAAGCTGCCTTAAAAGCGATAAGCGGGCTACGTTATTCTGGACAAGAATATTTTTGGATTAATGATATTCAAGTGAAGATGCTGATGCATCCAATTAAACCAGATTTAGATGGCAAAGATGTAGCACAGATTAAAGATCCAGACGGCAAACATTTGTTCGTCGAATTTGTTAACACCGTGAAAGCGAATGGAGCTGGATTTGTTTTTTATATGTGGCCAAAGCCGGGCCAAGATAAACCAGTTGAAAAGGTTTCATACGTTAAAGGATTTTCTCCTTGGGGTTGGGTAATTGGATCAGGCGTTTATGTCGATACCGTGAATGCCGCATTTTGGGTGCGCTCTGGACTCGCACTCTTTGGCGCCTTGGTGATGTCTTTAATTTTATTTTGGGTTTGCCGTTTTATTAGTGAGCAAATCACAAGGCCAATCAATCATGCGGTGGAAGTCGCAAAAGCAGTCGCGAATGGTGATTTCACTCAAAATATCCAAGTTCAAACCCAGGATGAAACTGGTGATTTGCTGCTCGCATTAAGGGAAATGAATTCAAGTCTTGCGCAAGCGGAGCGGGTGGCACAAGACACACAGCGTATTAAAAATGCACTCGATGCAGTGGTTAAGTTGGCAGTCGAGGTTGCAGATCGAGTTGCCAAGGGCGACTTTTCTCAAGATATTCGAATCCTGTCTGAAGATGAAACTAGTGATTTGCTACGCGCGTTAAAAGCAATGAGCGATAGTCTGCAAAAGGCAGCGCTAATTGCCAAAGAAAATCATCGAATAAGAATGGCATTAGATGCGGTTGCTGTGCCAGTGCGTATTGCTGCTCTAGACGGCACAATTATCTACATCAACAATGAGTTACGTAATACTCTACGTCGAGACGAAGCCGCATTTAGAAAAGCAATACCGCACTTCGATGCCTCAAAAATAGAAGGTGGGAATATCGGTATGTTTTATGCTGATCCTGGGGCGGCGCTTGATCGATTGCGTAATTTAAATGGCACGGTAAAAACTCGCATGGAATTAGGCGGAAGAATTTACGATGTGATTACTTCAGTAGTGCACGCAGAGTCAGGTGAAAAATTGGGTACGATAGGACAATGGTTAGATGTCACGGATCAAATACGTGCAGAAGAAGAAATTAACCAAATCGTTGGTAGTGCCGCGAAAGGCGATTTCTCTCAGCGCATAGACGAAAAAAATAAAGTCGGATTCTATCTACAGCTAGCACAGAGTATGAATCAATTGATCACAACCAGCGAATCTGGATTGAATGATGTCGCTCAGGTTCTTGAGGCCATTTCGAGAGGTGATTTGACGCAGCGAATTGATTACCAGTTTGAAGGCACTTTTGGAAAACTGCGAGACGATGTGAATTTAACCACGGTTCGCCTGTCAAAAGTTATGAAAGATATTATGGAAGCGGCAGATGCGCTTGGCATTGCCTCCGAACAAGTGAGTGCGACTTCGCAGAGCTTGGCTCAGTCGGCTTCAGAGCAAGCGGCTGGGGTAGATAAAACTAGCGCTGCAATTGAAGAGATGAGCGCCTCAGTAGCACAAAATTCTGAGAATTCTAAGAGCACTGAACGTATGGCTTCGCAGGCAACCGATACGGCGCGTAAGAGTGGACATGCGGTGACAGAATCGACTGACGCGTTGAAATTAATCACGTCGAAAATCGGCATCATCGATGATATTGCGTATCAAACAAATTTATTAGCGCTCAATGCAGCGATTGAAGCGGCGAGAGCTGGCGAACATGGGAAAGGGTTTGCTGTAGTAGCGAGCGAAGTTCGAAAATTGGCGGAGCGTAGTCAAACCGCTGCGCAAGAAATTAACGAGCTGGCGGGAAGTACAGTGAAGATCTCTGATACTGCCTCGAAGCATCTGTTGGAGATGTTGCCGACTATCGCAAAAACATCAGATTTGGTGCAAGAAATTACTGCAGCCTCTGCTGAGCAGGCACAGGGTATTATGGAAATTAACTCTGCCATGGAACAATTGAATCAAACAACTCAGCAAAATGCTTCGGCCTCAGAGCAACTGGCAGCGACAGCAGAAGAGTTGCTCGATCAGTCAGAGCAATTGCAAAAGCTGATGGCTTATTTTCAAATTGTGAAGGACTGATCGTTTTGAGACGCCAAGTCTATCAAGCAAGTTCATCTGTGCTAACACAACGGGCACTGCGTAAATCGAAGGCCATGCTGCCTGCGCGTGATGTGAAGGTCAACGGGGGCGACTTAATAGGAAGGCATGTGTACTCTTGGTCATTACCGCTTACCTTAGCTGTGATCGGAAGAAGTATTTGCTAATGTGTAGGTTGGTAAATTAAGTAATGGTGGCGTATACATCAAACGCAAAACAAACAACGTTTACATGTAAAGTCATGGACGTAGTTTACCAACAGGGATTAATATTCCGAAACTAAAACTGTTAACGAGCGTATTGCAAATTTTCTCAAGAAATTGTGTATTGCTCTTTATCCCCCATGATCAGACTAAGTGTTACGTTTAGGGCAAGATTGGCAATAGCCTTCGGCGCACTATTCTTAGCACTAACTTTTATCGCAAGCCTGATTGTGGAACGCGTGGTGGCAGGAAACATCCTGCGCAATAATGGCCAACGTCTCGCTAACATTTCATATGGTGTTGCCAGAGTTGTCTCGAGTAATCTCGAGGAGAGGGAGCGAGAGATTAAGCTCTTGGCATTGTCGTCGCACGTAACCTCAACACATATAGACTATAAAGAACTATCACACGAGATAAACAATCTCAAACAGAGCTATCCATTTTATGCTTGGATTGGCTATGCCAACGCCAATGGCGTTGTTGAGAGCGCGGCGAACCAGATGTTGGAGGGCAAAGATGTCTCGAGCCGCCCTTGGTTTTCTCAAGGAAAACTCGGTATATTCATTGGTGACTTACATGAAGCAGTTTTATTGGCAAAACTACTTGGAACTTCAGATAATTCTAATCCTATTCGGTTTATCGATTTTTCGGCTCCCGTCTATGATAGTAATCAAAGATTGAAGGGGGTAGTGGCGACGCATGTACGTTGGGATTGGATGCAAAATATCGTTGATGGTTTTTTATCTGAGCCATTAAAGTCGGAGGAAATACTTGTCTTTGTTGTCGACAAAGCTAATAAGGTGATTTCGCCGATGGAAGCGATAGGCTCGGTTGAAGTGCCAACGATCCCGGTGACACCCATGTCCTTCTACAAAGCGAGTTGGAAAGATGGTGTTGAGTATCAATATGCGTCGACGCCTATTCGTACGAATACGGCAACTCAACTAGATTGGCGGGTCGTTGTTCGGCAGCCTGCTAACTATGTTGGCGGTGCAGTTAACGAATTGAAAATAGTGATTATTCAGATCTCGGCAATCTGTACACTGGTGATTTTGGCGATATGCTATTGGATCGCAAGACAAGTGAGTTTGCCGTTGGAAAAACTGTCGCGATATGCAGATCAGGTCGGCTCATCGAGCAAGAAAATAAATTGGAAGATTGATTCCAGCGTACCCGAATTAGCATCTTTAGCGCACTCAGTGCAAGGCATGACCGAGCGACTGTTCGAGGCGCAAGAAAATCTAGCAAAAATTAATTTTGCACTTGAGCGCACGGTTGAAGAGCGTACAGCAGAGCTGCAAAGAGCTAATCAAGAATTAAAATCTAGAGCTATCGAGCTCAATCTACTAGCACGAGTCGATCAGCTAACGGGGATACCCAATCGGCGGGCAGCAAATGAAGAGCTCACCCGGCTTTGGAATTTGTTTCGCCGCAAGACCATCAGTTATTGCGTCATTTTGCTTGATATCGATTTTTTTAAGCGTATCAACGATACCTATGGACATGATGTGGGTGATCTTACCCTGCAGACTCTGGCAAAAGTTCTGCTGACAAATTCGCGTCAAGTGGATACGGTTGCGCGTTTTGGCGGTGAAGAATTTCTAATTTGTCTACCAGGCACCGACATTATGGGGGCGCAGCATCTCGCTGAAAAATTGCGTATTACGGTCGAACAATATACCTTCCCGCACATTGAAAGTTTGACGATAAGCGTGGGCGTGTCTTATTGCGATATTCACGATGTCACTGAATCGGATATTGTTTCAAGAGCCGATGTGGCTTTGTATGAGGCGAAAAATGGAGGGCGTAATCAAGTGAGAGTGGCCGCGCCTCCTATTAAAAGACCAACTGAGTCTGGCGAAGCATGAAACTAGAGGGACGATCGGAAACAGTCCTGAGGATTAATTGAATTTCCAATGAACAGATCTTAATTTAATTCAAATATTCTCGGGTTCCGAGAATACAAAGAATCACAAATTTTGACGATTTGTGAGTCAAGTTGAGTCCCTGCGCAACGATGTAATTCCTGCAGTGCTGCGTGGATGCCGAGAGCAGGGCGATATGGGCGAAACGACGCCATGGATTCGATGATATCCGCGATTGCCAAAATTTGAGATTCTTCGAGGATTTCTTCGCCTTTGAGTCCTTGCGGATATCCTGAGCCATCTAATTTTTCATGATGTTCGCGTACGATACGCGCGATAGGCCACGGAAAGGGAATGTCTTTTAGTGCGATATCCTGTTTCAGGGTGCTCTCTGACCAATGCCATTTCTGCCGCGCTGAGTCGTGACGGTTTGGTGAGTATTTCACTTGGAACAGCAATTTTCCCAATATCATGAACCATAGCGGCGAGTCGTAGACCTGGTATTCTGAAAGCATCCCACCCGAGTTGATTCGCAATGGAACAGGCGATCTTAGCAACCCTTTCTTCATGGCCAGCCGTGTATGGATCGCGGCTCTCTAAGGTGAGCGATAAAGCACGTATGGTTTGATATAGGGCTTCGTCTAGTTGCTTTTGTGATGCTGAGTGTTCGGCCCGCTCTTGTGCAAGTTTTTGAGATAAGCTCAACTTTTCGATCCCATTTGCAACTTCTACCGCGAGCGATTTAAAGACTGGTAGCACATGATCGGAGAAAGCATTGACTTCTCTTGAATAGATCATGAGCGCCGCTCTACCTTCGGGATGTTTCAGGGGGACAGAGAGACTGGAACGGAGTCCATATTGTGAAGCTTTTTCTAGCCATGGACTAAAGTGATCGTCTATGGTTGAGTCCGCTAGAATCTGTACAGTCTGGTCGCGAAGGCAAACTCCGGTAGGACCATGGCCTAAAGGGGAATTTGCGTCCCAACTAATTGTCACGCCATTCAAATAAGATTCTGCTTCCCCTGCAGATCCAATCACAGTTACGGTTTTTGCCTCATCTTCATTGGCGAATCCAATCCAAGCAAGCATGAAGGGCGTGTCTGTCGTAATCGCCGCACAAATGCTGCGAAGAAGGGTAGGCAAAGTTTCTGCTTTTGAGATTGCCATGACAGCACCAGCAAAGGCAGAAAGTGCCCAATTTTCGATTTGTAAAGGCTTGGCCTGATTTGGATTTTCTGTCGCTGGTACGTTATCTTCAACTTCTTGGTTCATCGAACAGACCTCATCTCAAACTTACTTTACATTGTTGGGTGCATCCATGATTGGGGGACAGTTTGTGTGTCTTGCTGTGATAATGCCATTGGTTTTATACATGAAAGTCGACAATGTCAATTGATAGCCTGCAAGATTCTATCAGTCATTGACCTAGGTCTGATGATGGTAGGTCAATTGACTTACATTTTTTGTTTATTCGTGCTCGTTATCTCTTCTACGCCTGATGGTAGTAATTACAGCATTACTGGGCGAATTGCTTATCGCATTTTCATCAATAGCATGATCTCAGGTAACTGTGTTTCCCCTCATGGACGAAAAGCCATACTAACCGCACGGTAGAGACCTAACGGCAACTTTTTTTTAAGTGGTGCACACGAAGTGCGCGTGGAGGGAGATGGCTTGAATGTGATTTGTATCTTTACTCAATGTAAATACGCTAAAATTTCGTTTGTCGCCTACAGATTAATATGTCTTTTTAGCTTCGGAGGTCGGTCACCTCGCAGCTTCTTGGCTTATTTAAATGCAAATGCTTGTGGTCACCCCTCTTGTTGCGGGAGTGATGCTGCGACGCTCGTTGTTTACTCCGTTTCCATCTGTTCGTTTCTTACGCTCGAGCGCGATGTCTTGACACTTTGACAGAGGGATCAATTTCAGTCAGCGTACCGATAATTTGTTAATAAATTGAATCTGGTTTTTCGTTTAAATAGATAGCAGGAAGTACTCGCTTGTGAAAGTGCAGCGAGTAGTACGTATTAGATCGGATCGGTGCTTAGGGCTATAGGTAATTTTATTTGATCTCTTTGTTTTACTTAATCGAACAAAGGTGGAAGCTAATTTTTTTAATGATTTTTGAGAATATTTATATGGAAACCCATATTGAACGTATTGAGTTTTTATTGCTTTTGGCGGCGATGGTGGCGATGCTGGCACGACGTTTTCATGTCCCTTACACGGTCGGGCTTTTATTTGCTGGCGTCGGCTTAAGCTGTTTACCTTTTACGCCTGGTATCGAGTTGACCAAGGAACTTATTTTTTCCGCTCTTTTACCTCCATTGATCTTCGAGGCAGCGATTGCTTTGAAGTGGGGTGAACTACGTAAGGTGCTCCCAGTGGTTTTGTTACTGGCAAGTTTGGGCTTGATCTTGTCAGCGGTGGTGACGGCAGTCGGTATGTATTGGATATTGGGCTGGCCGCCGATATCCGCGGCTATCTTTGGCGTACTAATCGCTGCGACCGATCCTGTGTCTGTGATTGCCACATTCAAAGAGGCGGGTGTAAAAGGTAAATTGCGTATCCTTGTTGAATCGGAAAGCCTCTTTAATGACGGTACTGCGGCTGTTCTATTCGGTTTGGTATTGGCATTCGCAGCAGGTAAGGCACCGAGTCCGCTAGGACTTACTTTCAACGCCTTTGCGGTTGTCGGAGGTGGGGTTGCTTGTGGAGTGGCTATTGCGTTTATCACTTTATACCTTGCTGGCAAAACTCGAGATCACTTGGTTGAACTGACGCTCACCACGGTTGCTGCATATAGCTCCTTTTTGGTCGCAGAGCATTTTCACTGGTCGGGCGTACTTGCAACGCTTTCCGCTGGGTTAATCATAGGAAATCGCGGTCACTTGGGGGCGATAACTGAAAAAGGGCACGAGTCCGTTGAAGCGTTTTGGGAGTTCGCGGCGTTTGTCGCCAACTCTCTTATCTTTATCTTGATTGGTGTTTATGAAGCGAAGCAATCATTCTCTGCGCTGCTTATTCCTGCCGTAGTCGCCATTCTATTTGTGTTGCTGGGACGTGCAGTAGCGATTTACCCGTTAGCGGCGCTGGTGAAGAATGGCAGTCAAGGAATCTCTTTGGCACATCAGCACATACTCGTTTGGGGAGGTTTAAGAGGCGCCTTGGCTTTAGCGCTTTCGCTTGGACTACCTGAGAGTATTCCATATCGTTCAGAAATTGTTACGATGGCGTTTGCAGTAGTGGCTTTTTCAGTAGTGGTTCAAGGTTTGACGATGACGCCTTTGATGAAAAGCCTAGGGCTCATCGAAAAAGAGTGAGCTCGGCTGGTTCGGTGTTCGAGAGCATGCTTCCTGCACAGTAGGTCGGAAGTCGAATTTTGTATTCGATTCCGACCTTGGACCTTGTCCTTTCCTTAAACTAGAACCGTTCCGCGAGTTTGTGGTAGAGCGGTGTTGGACAAATAAATTTAGACACCGTGCTTGCCACAACCGAGGCCGCCATTAGGGGGATTAACATTTGATGACTATTGGTCATTTCCATCATAATTAGAAATGATGTGACCGGAGCTCTCGTCACACCAGAAAGATATGCCGCCATCACCAATATGATAAGCGCGTTCCGGTCCGCTAAACTTGGGTATAGTGAGGCGAGGTTATCACCAATACCTGCGCCTACTGCCAATGATGGTGCAAAAAGCCCTCCAGAAATTCCACTGACGGTAGATAGAAAAGTTGCAGCAAATTTGGAGATGCCAAAATACGTTGACGGACTTTGTTTTCCCTCTAGTAATGCTTTTGTCGGTTCATATCCCGTACCGTATATTGAATCGTCAAAAAAGACGCCTAGGAGGGCAATTAGAAAACCGCATAGACCCGCAAACAGTATTTTGTTGCGTTGAATTACTTGAAGAGTTCTGTTCGGCAATTTGAAGAAAAATCCGATGACGAGTTGACTAAAGCCGCCGCCAAACACTCCCCCAACGACCCCACAAACGATCATGGCAAGAGCCCCTGTCTCCCATTGCAGATGTGCTGAAGACGTTCCGAAATAGGAATAATTACCCAAAAACGAGATCGATATAAGGCCAGACACAATGACAGTGACCAGCGTTGAACTGCTGGCGGTGAAAACATGCTTCTTACTTAATTCCTCAATTGCAAACATAATGCCAGCGAGAGGAGTATTGAAGGCACTGGCGATACCGGCGGCGCCACCAGCGACAATAAGTGTGCGTCTCAGTTCGGCACTCTTAAAAGGCCCTTTTCCATAGAACCAATGCATCACGGAAGCTCCGATTTGAACTGTGGGTCCCTCTCTTCCGATCGATGCGCCTATAGATAAGCCTCCAACGGTCAGAAAAAGTTTGCCTAACAGAATTCTGGGCGATAGGAGGGCTGAGTTTTTAGTGCTCTTTGCATTATTGAGTTCTGCAATTGTCTGCGGTATGCCACTTCCCTGTGTTCCATTGAAATATCGATTGACGATGAATGTGAGCAGCATAAATCCTGCCGGCATATAAAATATGGGGGCAAATGGGGATAACTTGAGCAGAAATTTGTGAAGTTTATTTGCTTCTTCCCCGGCCAACGCAAAGCCAACCGCGAGCAGGGAAATGACAATTGGACCAATGAACCAAGCCGCGCCACGATGTGAAATAATTGTGAATTTGTTCAAGAGCCGTCGATACACCAAACGCAAGTATAGGTTCGAAAATTTCATGCTTTGATCCTTGGGTAAATTCTTGCGCTGTTCGACGTTATCTTGTTTTGTATTTGCGCAAATTATATTTGCGCAATTATATATGTGTTACACTATGTTGCGAAGGACGAGCTATGCCAAAAAACGAGTCTTCAACTGAGGTTGAGAATAAATTAACTTCCTTGGAAATATTGAAACAGCTGCGGGTTGTCATCCGAGCGGCGCAACAGCACTCACTTTGGATAGAAAAGCAGTGTGGAGTGAATGGAGCGCAACTTTGGTTATTGCAAGAACTTTATGAAGAAAACGATTTACGTGTAGGGGAACTCGCTCATCGTCTAGCAGTGCATCAAACAACGACAAGTAATTTAATTGATGCCTTAGATAAGCGCGCTTTGGTTAAAAAGACCCGCGATCCGAATGATCAACGGGCAGTGCGGGTAAGTTTGACTGAAGATGGCATTGCCTTGCTTCTGAAGGCACCAAAACCCGCGCGAGGTCTTTTGCCTGAGGCACTCAGGAACTTGAATGAAACAGATTTATCGCATCTCCATATTGGACTCAAGGGGCTCATTCAGAGCATTGAGGTAGTCGACGAAGGTTTTGAGAATTTGCCTCTGCCTTTTACGATGTGAAAAATAGTATTAGTTAGTTCATTGATGCCTGTCGGTAGATGTAAGAGCGAAAACGTAAATTGTTGAACTCAAAATTACTATGTAGATTTCTACTATCACAATCATACCAAGAGGCATTTTTTATGAAAAATCACATTTTATCGACCCTAAGCCTTTCCGCTATCGTCTTACTTTCTGCTTGCAGTTCCCCTGTCAAAGTTGCAGAAACACCGGCTCCAGTTGTGCCTGTAGCACAAAGTAAACCTGCTGACACTAGAGCCGTGACCCCTATCGCGGCGCAAGAAATTGATCCCTTAAATGATCCAAAGAGCATTTTGGCTAATCGCAGCGTCTATTTTGATTTTGATAACTATGCTGTTAAACCGGAATATTCTCAACTGATTCAGGCGCATGCGAAATATCTTTCCGCGCACAAGGCACAGAAAATCCTCATTCAAGGCAATACGGATGAACGTGGTGGCCGTGAATATAATATCGTCTTAGGCCAGAAACGTTCAGATGCGGTGCGAAAGCTTATGCTGACATTTGGCGCATCTGAATCGCAGATTGAATCCGTTTCTTTTGGCAAGGATAAGCCTAAAGCGAATGGGCATGATGAGGCAGCATGGGCAGAAAATCGCCGCGCGGACATTTACTACCAAGCGAAATAACTTCGACTCATAGCTAAATAATCTGAGGCTGGCATTCTTGTAACTCCGGTTTAAGGCCCATTGGTTAAAAAATGCCGTTCCTCATTGTATTGCTGTTTGAGCGTTAAGTGATGCGCGTACAAAATATCGTTGCTCTGTATGTTAAAGAATATTTTGGTGCTGCTTGCACTAGTTTTGTTGGGGACACCATCGGCGAAGTGTGAGGACTTTCAATCTCAGAATATCCTCGTTGTTGATGATGAAAATGGAGACGTTCTGCTAGAGAAGAATTCGAATGAGCTTACTTCAATCGCTTCACTCACGAAATTGATGACAGCGATGGTGGTGATTGATAGTCATCCTAATCTTCAAGAATCTATAAGAATCGAAAGAATAGATGTCGATCAAATTAAGCGTAGTCGTTCTCGTGTTCCAGTCGGAGAAACGTTTACACGTCAAGAACTCCTACAATTAGCTCTGATGTCTTCAGACAATAGAGCAGCAGCTGCACTTGCGAGAACATATCCTGGTGGTATCGCTGCGTTTAAGTTGGCGGTCAACAGGAAGCTCAAATCTTTGAATATGGCGAAAACGGTAATCGAAGAACCAACAGGACTTTCAACAAATAATGTTTCGACTGCATCTGATCTGATCAAAATGGCGACAGCCGCTGCCAAGTACGAAATGATTCGTGAAATCACGACTGATTCTTCTGATGAGTTTGAAATTCGGGGAAGGGCAAAAAACTTTCACAATACCAATCGATTAATTGGGCAGAGAGGCTGGAATATTCTTTTATCCAAAACCGGATTCACCAATGAAGCAGGCAATTGCCTGATCATGAAAATACAATTCGCGAAGCGCACTGCGACTCTGGTCATTTTAAATGCAAGAGCTAAATCAGTTCGCTTAAGAGATATTCTAAAAATACGAAAATTGTTAGGCTAGGGGTGTGACAAATATCTTGGTATTCGCTGGTTCACAGACGAATTATTTAAAATACTTTTTTAGGGCCGTGTAACGCAAAATTAGAACTTTAGTTGAATTGAATATCGATTAAAATATCCAAAGGGTGCACATCATAAGATGGGGCAGGATGTAGCGAAGGTCGGGCCGCCTCGCTGGATTTTTTTGCATCCTATTATTATGTCTATGCCCAATGTCAATATTGAATTGATAGCTGCTATCCTGTTCGCGACGGCGCTAATTCATACCTTCTGCGCCAGGCAGTTCGAACGACTCTCACATCGTTATCCTCGTCATGCTGGCTTGTTC
>CALKVB010000108.1 GCA_937996605.1 uncultured Oxalobacteraceae bacterium
AGCATAGCCAGGACAACCTCGGTCGAGCGCTTCGATCAGTGCTCCTTCCGCGATCAGTTCCGCACGACTGATGTTGACCAACAGCGAGTCCTTCTTCATTTGTGCCAAATCTTGCGCGTCGACGATACCGCGCGTTACTTCATTTAAACGCAGATGTAGACTGATGATGTCCGAGCTCGCAAAAAAATCCTTTTTGCTCTTCGCCGCCGTAAAACCATCAGCCTGCGCGCGTTGGCGACTTGGATCGCTACCCCAGATTTGAATCTGCATGCCGAAGGCCTTGGCGTAATGCGCAACCAGTTGCCCTATCTTGCCGTAGCCCCATATGCCCAGCGTGCGCCCCTTTAAAACACGACCTAAGCCATTCCATTGTGGATACAGTGAGGCGGTTTGCCAAACGTGGTCTTGCAAGAGGACTGAGTATTGTGGAATTTTGCGTGATGAGGCCATGATTAAGGCCCACGCTAATTCGGCAGGTGCTGTTGGGTCACCATGCCCTTCTAAGACAGTAACGCCAAATTCCTTGGCCGCATCGAGATCGATATTGCCTGATACCTTACCCGTTTGCGAGATGACTTTAAGATTCGGTAGTTTCGCGAGCAAAGCGCGATTGAGCACAGTGCGTTCGCGTATCAAAACGATGGCATCAAACGGCGCTAAACGTATCGCAAGCTGGCCGAGGCCAACGGCACGATTATTAAACACTTTGACCTCGTGTTCGCGCAAAATTTGAAAGCAATCTAATTGGCGAACGGCATCTTGGTAATCATCGAGAATCGCAATTTTCATAGGCTGAGGTATTGAAGTGGTTTTTATTCGCTTGGCTAGTTACACCAAATAATTTACAAAAATGTGTCAACAGTGATAATAAAAGTGTCGCAAAATTAGGTGCTTTTCTCAAGCTCGGTGTAGAATACGCTGCACGTAGCTTTTTGAATCTTCCGTTCCGTGCAGTCACTTCTGTCCGGGCGTAAGCTTGGATCTCAGACATCCCCTCTACTTCAGTCTGTCTTCCGATTATCCGACAGAAATGCCGCTAAGGTGCCCGTCATGCTTGAGCTTACCTGCTCGCATACCCGCTCATCAAGCCCTTCCTGCCGTGCCGCTACACCGATTTTTTATTGAAATGGCATTGGAGTTAGTATTATGAATCAACCTAGCATGCATGGCGTAACTGCACTTAATGTGCCAGCGCACGTAAAGCATCAAAAGCTCATCAATTGGGTCGCAGAAATGGTCGCTTTGACCAAGCCCGATCATGTCTACTGGTGTGATGGTACACAAGAAGAGTACGATCGTTTGTGCGCACAAATGGTGGCAGCTGGCACCATGAAAAAATTGAACGAAGCGAAGCGCCCGAATAGCTATCTCGCTTGTTCCGACCCTTCTGACGTGGCACGTGTCGAAGATCGTACTTATATCTGTTCCGAAAAGCAAGAAGACGCCGGCCCCACCAACAACTGGATGGCGCCAGCCGAGATGCGTGCGACTTTGCATCCATTGTTTGATGGTTGTATGAAAGGCCGCACCATGTATGTGGTGCCGTTCTCGATGGGGCCTTTGGGTTCTCCGATTGCGCATATCGGCGTTGAATTGTCTGATTCTCCATACGTGGCTGTGAACATGCGCATCATGACGCGCATGGGTAAAGCGGTGTTTGATGTCTTGGGTGCAGATGGTGATTTCGTACCTTGTGTACACACAGTTGGTGCACCTTTGGCAGCAGGTCAAAAAGATGTAGCTTGGCCATGCAATAGCACGAAATACATTGTGCATTATCCAGAAACACGCGAAATCTGGTCCTTCGGTTCCGGTTACGGTGGTAACGCTTTGTTGGGTAAAAAATGCTTCGCTTTGCGTATCGCTTCCACCATGGGTCGTGATCAAGGTTGGTTGGCAGAGCACATGTTGATTCTTGGTGTTGAATCGCCAGAAGGCAAAAAACATTATGTGGCAGCGGCTTTCCCATCGGCTTGCGGTAAGACGAACTTTGCGATGTTGATTCCAGCAATTAAAGGTTGGAAAGTCACCACTATTGGTGATGATATTGCTTGGATTAAGCCTGGCAAAGATGGTCGCTTGTACGCGATTAACCCAGAAGCAGGTTACTTCGGTGTCGCACCAGGTACCAACACAGCAACCAATTCCAACTGCATGTCTTCTTTGACTGCGAATACGATTTTCACGAACGTCGCTTTGACTGACGACGGTGACGTATGGTGGGAAGGTATGAGCAAAGAAGCACCAGCCCACGCGATCGATTGGCAAGGTAAAGATTGGTCTCCAGAAATCGCTAAAGAAACAGGCCGCAAAGCAGCGCATCCAAACGCGCGTTTCACGGTAGCGGCAACGCAAAATCCAGTTTTGGATCCAGCATGGGATGATCCAGCAGGTGTGCCAATTTCTGCGTTCATTTTCGGTGGCCGTCGCTCAACGACAGTGCCTTTGGTGACGGAAGCACGTAACTGGGTTGAAGGCGTCTACATGGCAGCGACCATGGGTTCTGAAACGACAGCAGCTGCCGTGGGCCAACAAGGTGTGGTGCGTCGTGATCCATTCGCGATGTTGCCGTTCATGGGTTACAACATGAGCGACTATTTCCAACATTGGTTGAACATGGGCGAAAAGATCACTGCACTTGGCGCTAAACAACCTAACATCTACTGCGTGAACTGGTTCCGTACTGATGCCAATGGTAAGTTTGTATGGCCAGGTTTTGGCGACAATATGCGCGTGTTGAAATGGATGTTAGAGCGTATCGACGGTGCGACCACAGGTCAAGAAAACATCTTCGGTATCAGCCCACAATTCGAAGACATCACTTGGGATGGCTTGAACTTCACGGCTGAACAATTCGAAACGATCACCTCCATCGATAAAGATGCTTGGAAAGCAGAACTCGAATTGCATACTGAATTGTTCGACAAACTGAAATATCGTTTGCCAGCCGCATTGCAAGCAACGAAAGAAGCTTTAGCTCAACGTTTAGCGTAATAGCGACCTTAAGCTTGGTGTGGTAGGAGACTGAGAAATTCAAGCTTCTCAGATAATAATAATGAAAGACGCGGGTGGTTTTCCACTCGCGTTTTTTCTTTTTGTGCATGAGATAAGCAAAAAAAGTTTTTATTCATTTTGCGGTCGGTTTTGCACCACCACGATTCGTGCAGTAGATTTCTAGACGGGTTTTGCACGTTTTTTGCGCGTCGTTTTGAATTGGTTTCTTTAGCGGTACACAGGCGTTCTATCATTTCAAGTCAAGAGTGCTCACCGCATTGGTGCAAAGCACAGCAAATTTTCTTCTGTTTAGCACGGTCGATTTTGCTCAAAAAACAGGGGAAATCGAGTGAAATCAAGCCTCGTGCTACTGGTGATTTCTGTGGTTATCGATAAAATCTGGGATAATGAAATCCTATTTTGACGGGGCTGCCTATGAATTTCTTGACCTTAGATTTGAATTTATTACGGGTGTTCGACACCGTAATGGTCGAGCAGAACCTCACGCGCGCTGCAGACAAACTGGCGATGACGCAACCTGCGGTATCGAATGCGATTAAACGTCTGCGTTATTCACTCAATGATGAACTCTTGATTCGTACCGCCTATGGCGTGAAGCCGACACCACGCGCCGAAATTTTATGGCCAGCGATACGCGAAGCTTTATCGACTTTGGAAGCGGCAATTGCTCCCACCAGTTTCGATCCGTCAAAGCGGTCGCCACCTTCCGTATGGCGATGGCAGACTCCACTGCCGCGCTGTGGATGCCGACCTTGATTACAGCTTTTGAACGCCAAGCGCCACATATGAATGCGCGTATGGTGCCGCTGACCACACGTGATCCGCGCCCGCTTCTGATTCAAGGCGATATCGATATTGCTGTCGGTTTCTTCCCAGGGATTGTTGCTCAACTCTCGGGTGGCCAAGGTGCTGCGCGTAGTCCGATTCGTCATGAGCGCTTGTACTCAGGCCATTATGTGTGCGTGATGAGTAAAAATCATCCGCTTGCAAATGAAGAATTAACGCTAGACAAATACTGCGCGGCGAATCATTGCTTGGTCAGTTTCTCTGGCCGTGCCCATGGCTTAATTGACGATGAATTATTAAAGATGGGGCGCGAGCGCCGCATTTTACTGACGGTGAACCAATTCTTCACCGGTGGCAAGGTGGTGGCCAATTCCGATTTGATCACCGTGTTACCATTACACTTTATCGCCTCGACCGGTATGAGTGAATCCTTGGTGTGGAAAGAGCTGCCGTTCGAAACGCCAGACGTACACGTGGATATGTTGTGGCATGAGCGAGATGGTCGTAATCCAGCGCATCGTTGGTTACGCGAGCATTTCGTTAACATGACGCATGAAATGTTTGCACCTCTGGCGAATGTGCGCAATCAGATTGAATAAACGAAGTGAGCGAATAGAGAATCATGTTTACAGGCATCGTGCAAGGCGTAGCCACGCTAACAAAAATTGAAGACCGTACAGGCTTGCGCACCATACGTCTCGCATTTCCTTCCGGTTTTGATCATGACTTGGCGATCGGCGCGAGTGTAGCTACCGATGGGGTTTGTTTGACCGTGACCCGCTTGTTCGACAATGCCGCTGAGTTCGACATCATGCAGCAAACTTTGAACATTACGACTTTAGGTGCCTACACCGAGCAAGCCACAGTCAACGTTGAACGCGCTGCCAAAGACGGTGCCGAAATTGGTGGACACCCTTTATCGGGTCATGTTGATTTCGTTGCCCATATCGCGCAAATTCGTCAAACTGAAAATAATTATGTGTTGCGCTTTGCTGTGCCTAAACAATGGATGCGCTACATTTTCGCCAAAGGCTATATCGCCATCAATGGCGCTAGCTTAACGATCGCCGAAGCGAATCGCGAAGAGCATTGGTTTGAAGTGTGGTTGATTCCAGAAACTTTGCGCATGACAGTATTTGGGCAAAAACAAGTCGGCGATGCGGTCAACATCGAGATCGAAAGACAAACCCAAGTGGTGGTCGATACTGTACGTAATCTCATGCAAGAAATGCTTGGCCCTTTGATGCCAGCTTTGGAAGAAGTGTTGGCACGTCAAGGGGCTATGGCGGCTTTGGATAAGCTCAAGTCTTAGCCAAGTTGCCAGCGCTTGTTGGCTTAATCCAATATACACAACGCCGCCCTTCCTTCAGTAGGTGTTCGGTTCTCTCCACCTGTACTTGCTCGCCTAAAGCTTGTTGAAAAACTTGTAGCTCTGAGCGACAGAAATTTTGGCAACTGCTAGCGGCAGCGCAGATAGGACAATGGTTTTCAATCAATAAATAGCCGCCATCTTCGTGTTTTTCGACCTCGGCCATATAGCCTTCGAGTGAGCGGATATCGGCGAGGGCTTTGAGTTTGCCGCTCAAGCTTTTGAATTTATCGGTTTCTTTTTTGTATTGTTGTAGGCTTTCGATCTCTCGTGCGGCGATCAGTTGCTCTACGCCTTTTTTTCCAAACAGCTGACGTAGATGTTGCAGCAGTTGTAGCGTGAGCTCGCTATGGCGGTCTGGGAAACGAGCGTGGCCTGCTGCATTGAGTTGCCAATAACGACTGGGGCGACCTTGTTTTTCGGCATGGTCTAGATATTCTACTAAACCTGCTTCATGCCAGGCTTCGAGATGCTTACGCGCGCCCATCGACGTGAGGCCCGTTAGCTCGGCCGCCTGTTGTGCTGTCAGTGGCCCGCGGGTCTTGAGTAAAAAGAGTAGCTGCTCTTTCAAAATGCATTCTCCGCTGCGATCGCATTATCTTTGGCTTCGAGTTCCGCACGCCAATGTCCTATGCGCCATGCTGCCCACATACTGATAGTCGCGCCAAAAACCAGAATCAGGCGGGTATCGATCAATGTGAGTAGAGAGCCGAGGAGGGCAATCATGATGTTTGAGAGGTAGAAGGTGGTAGAGATCAAACCCATCACCGCACCTTGCCCATGATGTCCAAAACGTTCAGAGCACCAACTTGGAAGCAAAGCGTTATAGATAGCGTTCGGGAAACCGAAAGCAATAATTGCAACCAAGCCTATCCACGTATTGCCAAGACCCACCGCAGCCACTGCGGTCGCCGCGCAAAATGCGTGAAACCGTACTCGTTGTAGCGGCATGACACTGCTTGGGCGACCCGCAAAGAGCGAAGAGAGTGCCATCACCGCACAAAGACCCGCTGTCATCCACGCGATGCCTTTGGAATGATAACCAGGTACTTCGACTAGCCACAAGGGGAAGAAATCGTAAAAGGCAGTGACACCGCTGGTATAAGCAAGCTGGATGATGAAGAGTTGTTTTAATTCGGGAACTTTGAGTAGATTAAATGAATGCTTGGAACGCGCTACTTGCCACCAAGAGGTGGTCAGGTGCGAGGTTTTTTCTTTAGGCAGAGCAATCGCAACCATGCCTGCCGTCAGTAATAAGGCGACGGTAGCAATCCAGAACGGTACGGTTATGCCAAAACCCAAGGTCATGCCAGCGATCAACGGCCCTACCAACCAGCCGCTATATACGGCACCATTGAGCCAAGCCAATGCTTGTACGCGCAGGTCGCCTTCCAAACGATCTGCCAGCATGGCGCGTGCAACCGAGGCGTTTCCTTCCAATAAACCCGTAACAAAGCGCGCCAGAATAAAGAGTGGGTAGCTCTGTATCACCAAAGACCAAGCGGTAATCGCATGACCGATCGCCGCACCAGTGGCGCTTGCGAGTAAGACAGGGCGACGACCGTAGCGGTCTGACATGGGGCCGAGCAAAGCAGTACCGATCAACAAGCCCAAAGGATTGATACTCAGCGCGATCCCAAATAAAAGCTTAGGCGGCAAACCTAAGAAGTGATTAAGGTCATTACTCGCATCGGCTGCAAACAGCGGTGGTAAGATGGGGTACGGAAGTGCTGCGCCGACTGTAGAAAGCAGTGCCAACAAACAAGCGGCTGCAATGAGGAGTGGAGTTTTCATACTACGTCTTAAATTACATTGAGATGGAAGTATAAACCAGTCACAATTTTAAATAAACTAGAAAGTTTATTTATTAAATTGTTTTTTTCTATCAAGGTAATAGCGCATTGATGCGAAGATGGTAGTCGAGCTTGCATTTGTTCGCTGTACAAAGTGCAACTAAGTTCGCTATTACACGAATCTGAGATTAGAATGCTGCATTTCCAAAGCGATCACGCTTATAAGGTAGAAGATCATGAACAAAAAAACAGAGAATGTCGATCCAAACACTGGCGAAGATCTAGTCTCTCCCGCGAAAAAATCGGTGGTACTTGGTCTGCCAAAGACTACCCCTATTCGATCAGGATTTGCCAATGGTGGTCGGCCTGAATTTAAGGCCAAGTCAAGTAAAGCGACAGGCGCAAAGAAAAGGGTTCGTCAGTAACTTAACTTTCAGATTGCCCTTGATCGATCTCTAATTTTCCTTTACTGACCGGCCAAACCTCGCCAGAGACCAAAACCTCATTGGATGCATTTACCTGCGTGTGCAGCTGACTGGGGCGACCTAAAAAACGGCCTTGCGATAAGCTCAGGATTTGTTCGCGTTGTGCTAAACCGTGCTCGACCAAGTAAGCAATGGCAGGACCAGCGGCGCTGCCTGTCGCAATGTCTTCAATCAAGCCGTAATTGTCCCAAGTGCGTAATTCCTTACCGTCTGGATCCAATACAAATACAAACTTCGCGGCGAGTTGCCCTAATTCTTTTTCTAGATCATTGGCACGAATTTTGGTGCGTGCGAGTGCTTCAGGAGTAACCGGCAATATGAGATAGTTTAGCCCTGTTGATATGACTTGCGGCGGTAAGTGAGATATCACATCATTCTTGGTCAAACTTAGTCTTTCCAAAACTGGTTCAACTTGGTCGAGAGACAAATGTGGACCGAGAGTCGCGACGCCTTGATTCATCTCGCAAGAAAAGTAGAGACCCAGACGTTGTGTACGGACCTTGATCGCGCTGTGTTGTAGTTGCAGTGTCCATTCACCACGCATGCTTTGAGGTGCCAAAATACGATGTAAAATCGCTGCTGCTCCCAGTACCGGATGGCCCGCAAAAGGCAATTCTTCTTCCACCGTAAAAATGCGTGCATCAGCGCTTTCAGCCTGAATATTCGATAAAAAAATCGATTCAAATTGACGCATTTCTTGCGTCAAGCGTTGCATGTATTTACCGCTCCACGCATCTGTGTTGAGGAAGACAGTTAAGCCATTACCTGTTAATGGCGAATTGGCAAAAACATCGACATGATAGAAATTGTATTGATCCATACAGAACTAGGTGGCGTGAGAGGTGGCTAATTTAAACCCGAAAGAAATGAAGAGAGCACCGATCAAGCGATTGAGCCAAGCCTTTAACAAAGCAGGAATACGTATCCGTTTGCTGGCAAATTCTGCAGACAGTGCCAGAAAATGACACCACAACATGCCATTAAAATTGAAAATGCAGCCGAGAAAAATGAAAGCAAGCGCCTTGTTGTTTGTCTCTGGGGAGATAAATTGCGGTACGAAGGCGAGAAAAAATATCGCAACCTTGGGGTTGAGTAGATTTGTCAAAAAACCTTGAACGAAAATGCGGCGATTCGACATAGCCACTTTGTTTTCTGTTGCCACTGCGATTTGAACTTCAGTCTCCTTATTGCAATCACCTCGCTGCGTGCGGCTTTGCCACAATAATTGACAGCCTGCGTAAAGTAGGTAGGCAGCTCCCATTAATTTGATCACAGTGAATGCTGTGCTCGACGCGATCAATAGCGCGGATAAACCCAATGCAGCGGCGAAAATATGCACCATGGTACCTGCGCCTATACCCAAAGCCGCTGCGGACCCTGCTCGCCATCCATGCTGCGTGCTGCGGGTAACAATGAGCAATGAGTCTGGGCCCGGAGCGATATTTAAGAGCAACCCAGAGATAATGAAGAGTGTGAGATCTTGAGTGCCTAACATGACCTGCCTTGCGAATATAAAACGCTATTTTATCGGACTCTGGTGCCTAGCATGTAAGCACCTATTAAAAAGGTGCGAATTAACAATCCGCATGACTTTTAGCACTGATGACACGAACGCCATCAGTGCCCTGCCCTAAGTGCTAAGGTTTAATTTGTTTGAGTGCCGCTTCCAAGACCGTATCACGATTGGCACGAAAATCGGCTAAGCTTGGGTGCACGACGATCTGCGGCTGTATTCCCACACCGACGAAAGGCTTGCCATCGGCGTAGCTATCCTTCTTTGTACAGATACGAGCACTTCCACCGCCGGGTAAATCAATCATTAAGGGCTGACCTGTGCTGCCGCCTGTTGCTTCGCCGATGATAGTGCCACGCTTCATGGTGTCGAAGGCAACAGTAAAATCCTCTGCTGCAGAATAGGTTTGCGCCGACGTCAGAACGATGACTTGACCTTTAAATTGCAACTGAGGATTAGCGCTTTGTCGGTAGGCATCAAAGACAAAATTATTTTCTTTTCGCCCCCAAGCGCGATAGCTTGGTTTGTAGTCGCGTGTTTCAGCGCGGCTAGTTGCAAAGTCTTTATCTGTGATCGTTGCCAGAACTTGATAGCCTACATTGCTACTACCGCCGCCATTGGTTCTGACATCGAAAATGATCGCTTTTGCTTTGCTGATCTCATTGAAATTTTTGAGATATTCCTTAGCTGCAGTCTCGTCTCCAAAGGAATTGAGTGCAACGTAAGCGATATTACCTGGTAATAGTTTCCAACTAAAGGCTGGTGTTCGAGCGAAATCCTTATTACGTTGTCCGAAACTAATTCGTTCAACTTCAACCGACCAAGTTTTACCTTCTGCATTGCGTAGCTCGATCAACGGTTTTTCTGCTTTGCCGCCGACCAAGAACTGGTAAATAAACATCCTCGACTCTAAGTCTTGTGGTGTGGATGCGCTAGCATAAGGCGCCGTATTTTTAAACGACCATTCTTTGACCGGCTCTTGATTGATACGAGTGATTTCGACCCCAGGAAGTAGGCCTTGCTTACGTAGTGCTTCGTCGATTACATCGGTGATGATAACCTTGCCTTCGATCAAGCGTGTTTTGAAAGGCGGCACAGTAAAGCCTACGGCAAACAAAGGCCCCGGCGGAGTAACACCAGTGTGACCATCTTTCAACAGGGCTGCCATTTCCATGAGAACTTTGTAGTAGTCGAGCGTATTAGTGGCCGCTTTGACGCGAGGGAGGAACTTCAAATAGACAGCGTCCCAATCCAACTCTTTGAGGGTATCGGTGTAGACGAAATTGTATTTAACTTCGGACCACAATTTTGACAAGCCAGCGATACGTTGATCTTCGCTCAATTGCTCTGCGTAAGGGCTCTTCCAAACTTCTGAATTCCACAATTTCGCATCGCGTTTTACTTGTGCTTGAACACGATCGAGGTAGTTGTTCCAACGCGCATCGGCATGCAAGACATCCAAGTCACTGTCTTTTTTGACGTGTTCGAGGTTGAGATAACCGGCCTTGAACGACTTATCTAGCCATGCAAATGCCAGATCTATTTTTCCGGCTAAGGCATAGGCGCAAGCGGCATTGTAGGAGAGGTCAGTAATGCTAGAGTCTATCGCGTAGGCTTTTTCATATTGTGCTGCGGCACTGAGGTAATCCTTGGCGTTTAACGCCGCTTGCGCTTGGTTTGCGTATTGCTGTAAGAGCTTGCGTTGATCCTGTTGTTCGATGGCGGATGATGCAGTTGTTTGAGCCAAGGCAAGTCCCATCGGCTGCATTGCTGCAAAAGCAATGGTGATAGAACGAGCGAGTTGGGTGAATGTTGAGATTTTCATGTTTGGGATCTAGTGTATGCCGGGCGCGTGGCGATCCTGGCGAAATTAATCAAAGGAATCACCGTCTACGGTAACTCCCACCACTATGCACATAGCAATTAATGATCCAGCTTCACTCGTCCCGAAAATGATTAGTTTAGTCCCTAGCTAGACACCGTTGTGTTGAAAAGTGTCCGAAAATGGACAGCGATGCATTTAGCACCTGTACGTTTTCGGACAAATAAAAAAGTGAGGAATTTATTTTCCTGGCATGGGGTAGCTTGCCACGCTGGTGTTGCCCTCTTTGTCTACCGCTTGCACACCAAAGAAATAATTATCTTTGGATTTACCATTGATACGGTATTCCTGTACTTTGCCTGCCTGTATCGCGCCTTGCCATAAAGGGCTAGTGGTGTCGCGCCACACAATACGATAGCTAGCGAGATCGGCATCAGTATTGGCATCCCAAGTTAACACGGTATCATTTTCGAGCTGGGCTGTTTTCATGATCACGTTGCTTGGCGCTGCCGGCGCTGAAGCCAAAGAAGCTAATGCTGCGGCATTGATGCGTGCAACGTTAGCGGTATAGGCGAAGTCGACGAACTCAGGTAAGTCACCCATTTTGACGCCGTTTTCGGTGCGCAGATCTTGATGTTGATGACGGTAGTCTTCATTCGGCTCCGTGAATCGCAAAGCAGCGAAACCGCGTTCTAAGAATGGAATATGGTCACCGCCACGTAGGTAGCGATCACGGCGATGAATGATCTTGACCTTCATGCCTTTGACATAGCGTTCACCAACTTCTTTGACATAGCGTGCTAATTGACGCGACGGTGAGTCGCTTTCTCCGCCAGTTGCGATCAAGTTACGATTTTGCTCGGAATTTTCTTTTACGGCCGGCAAACCTTCAGCAAACAAGCGCACGGTTTTGTTATCGATTGCACCGGTCTCAGAACGTGAGCTGCCTATGATGTCATTCGTGAACATGCCGGCCACGTTCCAATTTTTCTCTTTTGCTTGCTGCGCCCAATGTGCCGCACCTAATAGCCCTTGCTCTTCAGCAGCCACCGTCATAAAAACGATCGTGGCATCGAAATCGTACTTGGCCATGACACAAGCCATTTCCATGACAGCGGCTGTGCCTGAGGCATCGTCATTCGCACCAGGGGCATCGCTCGTGGCGTCCATCACATCGGTCACGCGCGAATCATAGTGACCACTGACTACGTACATACGTTCGGGGTTGCTTTTGCCTTTCAATGTGGCAACCACATTTACGATTTCAGTTGGGCGGCTAATGCGTCGGCCTACAGGCGCGATGTGACTATCGAATTGCACATCGAGCCGTCCTGCACCACAACGCTCGAGTTCAGATTTTATCCAGCGTCGAGCGGCTCCAATGCCACGCACCTCAGATTCTGTGTCTGACATCGAATGGCGTGTGCCAAAACTCACTAACTTACGTATTTTTGCTTCGACCGATTGTGCTGAAATTTCTTTCACGATTTTCTCTATCGAGGCTTGTTTGCGCTCTACTTTTTCAAGGTCGATTCTGTCTGCTGCAGTGGCCGTTTGCAGGTAGCTACTGCAAAGTAATAATACCGCGAATTGCATGGCGGGCTTGGCTGGCAGAAGTGCTAGTTTTGTCATCGAATTTCTCATAGACGTCGTTGAAGGTGAGTGAGGTGGATACGCTGAGTACAACCGTTGGTTTCCGTCGGGCTGACTATGCGCTGCAAAAATTGAGTTTACGCTGTATTTGACCATCGAAATCCGAATAGATTCCCCGCTTTTTCGTTTATCATTGATGTTGTCGAATTTTGATTGTTTTTTTGTTCTATTTGCATGGCTTAAAAGTCAACATCAAGACGCAGTCGGGCTTAGCCGGCTTTCATTGGATTAATTGGAAAATGTTATGAGATTGAGTTCATTTGTATTTGCATCAGCCTTGGTTTTGGGAGTCTCCAGTTTAGCTTTTGCACAAGCACCAGCGAGTCCTGCCGCGACTGATAACGCTGCGAATCAGGCGCTTCTGACCGGCCCTGGCCCTTTGCATATTCAAAAGTTGACCCCAGTCGATACTCAAGTAGGTACGGGTGAGGAAGTCAAAAATGGTGATTTAGTCGAGGTGCATTACACTGGTTGGATGTATAACAATAAAGCACCAAATTTACATGGCGCAAAATTTGATAGTTCACGTGACGCTGGTACTCCATTTACGTTTTTGGTTGGCGGCCGTCAGGTAATTCGTGGTTGGGATATGGGCGTGCTGGGGATGAAAGTAGGCGGCAAACGCACACTCTTGATTCCAGCCTACTTGGCCTACAGCACGCAGGGTTCAGGATCGATTCCACCGAATACGCATTTGGTATTTGATATCGAATTGCTGGCGATCAAAAAACAATAAAGCAAGAAAATGACACGTAGCCTGCAGGGCATCACGCTGGAGGCCATCCTCACTCAACTGGTCGAGGATTTGGGATGGGAGCGCTTAGCGCAATTGGTGCCGATTAATTGTTTTACTAACGACCCTAGTATTAAGTCGAGCTTAAAATTTTTGCGTCGAACACCTTGGGCTCGTAGTAAAGTGGAACAACTGTATTTGACGAATACGCAGTAGCGTTTTATGCTGATTTTTTCTACGCTAATGCATCGCGAAAGAGATTGATTATGACATTGAGAATTATCGCCACTGGCGGCACTTTTGAAAAACACTATGACGAATTGCAAGGCAAATTAGGTTTTGCAGAGAGTCAATTGCCCGAGGTCTTGAAACGCGCGCGTTTGACCGTACGTGTTGAGCTGGAAGTTGTGTCTTTGATCGATTCACTCGATATGGTTGATCAGGACCGGCAAGATATTCTGGCCTCGTGTCGCCAAGCTCCTGAAAAAGCGATTGTGATTATTCACGGTACGGACACCATGCGTGAAACGGCCGAGGTGATTGGTGCAGCCAAGCTGGATAAAGCGATTGTATTGACCGGCGCGATGATTCCCTACAAGATCGATAACTCCGATGCGTTTTTTAATCTTGGGTTTGCTTGCGGTGTTGTGCAATTATTGCCTGCTGGTGTTTATGTTGCGATGAACGGTAATGTCTTCGCTTGGGATAACGTACAGAAAGATCGTAGTGCTGGGGTGTTTGTTCCTAAATCTTGATTAAGGGAAGTTCGCGATGAAACGCTTGCTGCTGTTATTGGCGATTTGTACCCTGGCGACTTTGGCTGCTTGTAGGATGCCAAGTAGGTCAATACAGCCGCGTTTTGATTCCGTGTATTTCTTCCAAACCGAAGATGAACTCAAGCAGAAAAAAGTTGATTTCGAACAGGTTTCGATTTTCTCTCGAAATTTACAATCCGCCGTGGCAAAAGCCTTCAATGGTGCGCAAGTCGCCAATTCTAATGGTTATATCGTAGTGGCAGTACGTTCTGATGGCAAGATCGCTTCGTGGCTAGACATGGAGCCTGCACTTCATGAGTATTATGATTACGAGATTAGCGAGGCGATCAAGAAATTGGAGCCATTTCAGGTAAATGAAGGTATTGTCGTCTTTGCGATCAAAATGGCGGTGGAAACGCCTGTCCATACCAGCAAAGAAGTGCCTGATCCCAAAGACTGGAAAGAAGCGCGTGCCAAGCTAGAAGATCCGAATAACATCGAACAATTGGTCTTGTCCTTGTGGCCTGCAGATGAGTGAGCTTAGCGTCGCATCTCTGGGCTTCGTTGACTGATCGATATGCGTAAAGTGCTCTATCTTGGCTATGTTTGGCCAGAACCGAATTCCTCTGCCGCTGGCGCTAGAACTCTAGAGTTCCTTCACACTTTTCAGACCCAAGGCTGGCAAATATTATTCGCCAGTGCAGCGGCACTTTCTCCGCATCGTTTCCCTTTAACGTCGATAGGCATTGAAGAGCAAAGCATTGCGCTCAACGATGACGCTTTTGACCAGCTTTTGCAACAGTTCAAGCCAGATATTGTGGTGTTTGACCGCTTCTTCACCGAGGAACAGTTTGGGTGGCGCGTTGAAAAGCATTGTCCGCATGCCTTACGAATTTTGGATACCTGCGATTTACATAGCTTACGTGAGGCCAGGCACGCGCTGCTGAAAGCACAACAAGGCTCTAACGGAAACACGAATTGGCATCCACCATTATTGGCCGATGTTATTCAAACGATGCGAAGCAGTGAAATGGCGATGCGTGAGATTGCTGCGATTTTTCGATGTGATGTAAGTTTGATGATTTCCGATGTCGAAATGCATATTCTGCAAGATTATTTCGGTATCCCCGCTGCTATTCTGCAGCTGAATCGATTGATGCTGACACCTCAGGCTCAAATACAATCCGAAAGACCCCAGTTCGAGCAGAGAGAGGCATTTATCAGCATTGGTAATTTTAGACATGCGCCCAATTGGGATGCTGTCTTATGGCTTAAACAAGCTGTGTGGCCTGCAATTCGACAAAGGCTGCCACAGGCACAACTCAAAGTGTACGGTTCTTATCCACCTCCCAAGGCGATGCAGTTACATCAAGCCCGCGAGGGTTTTCAGGTGTTAGGCTGGGCTGAAGACGCACAAGCAGTCATGTCGAGCGCTCGAGTTTGTTTGGCGCCCTTGCGGTTTGGCGCAGGATTGAAAGGCAAGCTAGCAGACGCGATGGCCGCAGGCACACCTAGCGTGACAACCGAGATAGGTGCGGAGGGGATGGATGCGGGTCTGCCATGGGGCGGCGCCGTGGAAAATGGGGTAGATGCTTTCGCGCACCACGCAGTTGCGCTCTATCAAAATCCGCAGTTGTGGCAGCAAGCGCAAGCACGTGGCGATCAGATACTGCAACAATTATTTAATCGCAGAGCTGATCAAGACAGTTTGCTACAAAAAATTGAAGTTTGCCTGGGTCAGTTAGCGCAACATCGTGCTCAGAATTTTACGGGCGCTATGTTGCGACATCATTCGATGAAAAGCACACAATACATGTCGCAATGGATTGCACTGAAGAATAAGTCAGTGTGATGTAATTCGGGGTGGGTCAGCAGCGCTGATGTCGATGATTTATTCGTCAGCTTCGGGTGGCGTTAAGAAGAAATTATTCTCATTGATGTCGCCTGCCAATAACGCATTCAGGCCTTCAATCGGGATAGGTTTGGAATATAAATAACCTTGGAAGGTCAAGCAATTGTGTTCGATTAGGAAGCGGCGTTGTGCGACGGTTTCCACGCCTTCTGCAATCACATCCAAGCCGAGATTGAGACCTAGCGAGATAATGGCGCGGACGATGGTCGCATCGCTTTCGTCGTCGTTCAAATCGCGCACAAAAGACTGATCAATTTTTAATTGGTTCAGCGGCAGTTTCTGTAAATAGGCCAGTGAAGAGTAGCCAGTGCCAAAATCGTCCATCGAGAAAGCAATGCCTAGTTTTTTCAATTGCTGCATTTTTTCTGTGGTGGCGTCGACATTGTCCAAAATTGTACTTTCTGTCAGTTCTATCTTCAGACGTCCAGGATTGATATTGTGTAAGCGAACAATCTCAGTGACTGTTTCGACAAAATTCGATTGCTGAAATTGTTTTGCACTGACGTTGACGGCGAGGCTTAGATGCGATGTTTTAGGATCGCGACTCCATTTTTTCAATTGATTGCATGCGGTCTCGAGTACCCAAGTGCCAATCGGCACAATCAAGCCAGTTTGTTCGGCCAGCGGGATAAATTCTAATGGCGAGATGAAGCCACGATCGGGATGTATCCAACGCAGCAAAGCTTCGGCGCCGACCACCTTGCCATCAGCATCCACTTGAATTTGATAGTAGAGCTGAAATTGTTCGAGTGCGAGTGCCACGCGTAAATTCGATTCCAACATCATCTTCACCACTAACACCGCTTGCATCGCCGGATCGAAGAATCGAACGGCATTGCGACCTGAGGTTTTTGCTTCGTACATTGCGGTGTCCGCGCGCTTGAAGAGATCTTTCACTGTAATGTCACCGCCTTGGAACAAGCAAACACCAATACTGCCTGCACCGTGATGAACGAAGTCCGTAATTTGATACGGTTCATTCAGTAGCAGGCGGATTTTCTCCGCGATTCTGTCGGTCTGGATGGCAGCTTCATCACGCATAGGGCTCAGTGCTTGCAACACCACCACGAACTCATCACCACCAAGGCGGGCGACCGTATCACTTTCACGAACGCAAGTTTGTAAGCGCTGTGCGACTTCAACTAATAGTAAATCACCTGCGTCATGCCCGCGTGTATCGTTCAGCGTTTTGAAGTTATCGAGATCAATGAACAGAATGGCGCTATGACTATCGTCGCGTTGATTAAGTGCGATTAAATGTTGGAGCCGGTCCATCAATAGGCGACGATTCGGCAAATGCGTCAGCGGATCATAAAACGCCAGATTGAGAATCTCATCTTCATAACCTTTGTGGCGGCTAATGTCGGTGAATGAACCGATGTAGTGTGTGATTTGATCTTCGTCATTGGCCACCGCTGTCAGCGTAATTAATTGTGGATACACTTCACCATTATTCCGCTCGGCCCAAAGCTCACCTTGCCAAAATCGATGTTGTTCGAGCGCATGATGTATGCCATTGAAGAAATTTTCATCTTGTTGTTGGTTCTCATGGCGGGGTAAGGGTTTGCCGATCAGATCATCAGGAGAAAATCCTGTAATCCTTGTGTAGGCCTGATTAATTTTGAGAATACGCCAAGAATTATCGGCTACGAAAATACCTTCTTGCGATTCAAAAGTAATAGCCGCGATGCGCAAATCCTCTTCCGATTTTTTACGGTCGGTGATATCGCTGACAAAACAATGCCATAAGGTGCTGCCATCCGATTCTAATTCTGGTAAGGCGTCGAGATACAGCCAACGAACATTGCCATCGAGTCGATGGAAGCGAAATTCAACTTGATACGGTGTTTGATTGGCCGTGGCGATAACTAAGTTTTGCAGAAACGGCTTTTTATCAATTGGATCAATACGCTTGACCAGTAATTCAACCTGATGTTGAAGTTCCTTTTCTTTCATTTCAAAAATACTCTCTACTGCTTCACTGGCGTAGAGTGCCGTGGTAGTGCCATCTTTCTTCAAACGGTATTGCATGATCAATCCAGGTAGCCTTGATGCCACTTTGTTGATACGTTCGAAGGCTTCTTGAAGTTTCGCCGTTGCGGTTTGGCGTTCCGCTTGCAATGCATTGACGGTCAGCGCCGTAATTGCCATGGTGGTCATGTATAACCATAACACTAGCGAACTCTCAGATCGCTCCAGAGATTGAAACGGCCCCATGCCGTAAGCCGTAGCAATCGCAGCGAAAGCAGACGAGGCGAACACTGTGAGTGCGGTGATCAGGCTTCCTAAACGCATTGCTGACCAAATCATGATCGCCATCGCAAAAAAAGTGAGATGCAATAGACTATTTTGAGAGCAAAAAATCAGCCAATGAGTGATAGAGAAAGTAAGAAGAAATAAGAGATTTTCTTTTGCTTGTGCTTTTACTTTGACGAACTGATGAGACTGAAGTGCCAAGATGATAGGGGTCACCAGAAAAACGCCAACGATGTCGGCGGACCACCAACTAATCCATGCGAATTTAAGATCCGGCAATTTACTGAGTTGCCATAAGCTCACACTACCAAGGGTCGCTGGAATGATCATACCGACCAAAGTTGCGACAACAAATTTAATGACGTCATCGCGGTGGAGAAAATCTCCATCAAAGTGAGCTCGTTTTAAATCCCATTGAATTACGAAGGGGCCAAGGGTACTGCCCAAGGCCATGATCGCAGCAATCCATGGATTGATGGCATTGCTGAGATTGATTATCAAAGCACTGAAAAAAATCGCGGGACTCATAATCGCGCCCCATCGTATCAATGCAGCGGTGGCGACCCCGGCGGGTAGCCAAATTAAACTGATGCTTGGGGGGATGAATGGAAATAAATTTCCTAACTTACCCAATATCCCGTACACCAAAGCCAGCGCGACCCAACGCGTTAACTGGGCACGTTTAGATACAGTGTCGAAGGGAAAAGCGGAAGGTGGTCGCATCGAGGGTTTGGTCCCGCATAGAGATGGAAACTGGACACATTATGCGGGATTCTGATGCAGGAAAACATGCTTTCAGGAAAAATTGTTGTTAAAAGGATTGCTTTTGTTTAATTGTTAAGGTTTCTATCCTGCCTCGTTTTGACTCACTAAATGACGGCTTTGACGTTTAGTCTGAGATTTGCTGGGTGGAGTCAGTTCACTGGTTTTTGCTTTTTTCTCTGGCTTGAGCTCAGTTTTTAATAGCTCTGGACTTTGAATGTGTTTGGCATCTCCTGCATAGTCTTTGCCAAGCATGGTTGTCACCGCTCCCTTATCCATGCCACGCTGTTCGACTAGCCAACGTGTGACTAGATTTGCAAGTCTATCTAACGCAATTTTGTGTGTGACCCCGGTTTCTTTGTAGATCCAATCTGAGAGTTCCATGAAATTCTGGAAGGCTTGGTCTGCCAAAATCGTTTTGAGGGTGTGAGTGAAACGCCCTGAATTAGCAATTAAGTCCCAAAAACGGGCAAACCGAACCAGTCGTTGCATTTGCTTAAAATTAATGTCACTGTTGGCAAGAATGGTGTACGGCGGATAAGGGTCGTAGCGCATCTCGAAGTCTTGGGTGTGCCGAATAATCGGTGTACCACGCAGGCGTTTTAAGATACCAAATTGAATTTCATGTGGCCCCAGCGCGTACAGTTGATTAAAACCTTCTGCGAAACTCTCTATGCTTTCACCTGGCAGGCCAGCAATTAAGTCGACATGCAAATGCGCTTTAGAATGTTCAACCAGCCAGCGAATATTGTCGGCGGCTTTTTGATTGTTCTGTTTGCGACTAATGCGCTCTTGCACAACAGGGTTAAAACTTTGTATGCCAATTTCGAACTGCAAACTTCCATCTGGGAAGGCTTGTATGCCCTGTTTTAGCGCATCAGGTAAATGATCTGGCACCACTTCGAAGTGTGCGAATACAGGGTCAGCGGGATTCGCCGCCAGTTTGTCGAGGAAGAATTGCATAATCTTCAAACTGGTTTTGATATTTAGATTGAAAGTCCGATCAACGAATTTAAAGAGACGAGCACCGCGCGCATGTAATTGCTCCATCTCAGCGAGGAATTGATCGATATCGAAGGGCCAAGCGGTCTTATCCAGTGCTGACAAACAAAACTCGCACTTAAACGGGCAACCACGCGACGCCTCGACATACAGCGTGCGATTTTTGATATCGGCATCACTGTAATACTGATAGGGCAATTGGATTTGATCTAATGCTGCTTGCACACCAGCATGGATTTTCATAATCGGCTGGGGCCCGTTGAGAATTTGGCGGCAAATGTTGGCAAATGTGATATCACCCCAGCCTGTGATGACATAGTCAGCCAGGCTCACGATGGCTTGCTCCTGTGTTTCATACGAAACTTCTGGGCCACCTAAAATAATAGTGATCTCCGGGGCTATCCGTTTGAGCTGGGCAACGAGCTTCGTCGTTTCTTCTACATTCCAAATATATACACCGAAACCAATGATGAGTTTTTCGCCCGGCTGTTGCCACTGCACTAAGCGTTCAAGCAAATCGGTGGTACGTGCTCCGATGACAAATTCTTCAATATGTGTTTGTTGCTGCAACTCTCCCATGTTTGCGTAGAGATAACGCAAACCGAGTGAAGCGTGAGAGTAGCGCGCATTGAGTGTGGAGAGAACAATAGTCATAGAGTGAAACTGAGGCAAAACGATTAAGCTGCGTATTGTACGCTGTCTGCTTCACTTCGCTTCGCAAAATCGCACGCGTCGGCGTTCTTAAGTGGCGCAGCTTAGTTCGTCTTCAGTCATTAATCGTTTATTTTTGCTGCTTGAATCCTCACTTTTCGCATTTCGTCGCATACCGCTGTCACTTGACGAATCGCTTCGCTATAGTTCAACCATCGACAGACGTCGAGGGCTCAAATAAGAGCGAATAAGAGTGATTAGTTAAACAAATATCGATTTCAAATAACAGTTTAAGGAGTATGAAAATGAAAACCACACGCACAATTTTGTTGACTGGCTTGTTTGCTATGTTGACTGTGACAGGTGCAGCTAGCGCCTACCAAGTTCGCGCCAATACAGCGGTTGCACAAACCGTCACTATTAGTGCGAAACGTATGACAGCGGAAGAAAAACGTGCTTTTGATTTGCAAAGTAGCGGTTTCCAAACAGTCGTGATTAGCGCTAAACGTTTGACACCAGAGCAAAAAGCTGCAATGGATAAACAAGATCGTGAATGGCAAGCAGGTGCTGCAAAGTAAGCGAAGTTCTTTGTCAACTTAAGTGAAAGAATTGCGCATGAATGAGCCAATTACAGTGACGCAGGAAGATTTGATGGCGAAGTAGCGAGATGCTGATAAGTTCAAATCAACTTCCTGCAGTCAAATAGAGAACTCCTAAAGCAGTATCAAAATCAAAAAGCTTTTCAAGATAAGAACGAAGATTTTTTTGATTTTGATAAAGCGATTATTCCCTCCTACTATTTCCCTTACCTTCCGCCGTGATCAGGATGTGTTTGTTTATTCATATTTAACTTGTGCTGTTTTCAAGCTCGGCACCAAAGATACGATGACGTCCAAATTCTTTGGCTTTATACAGCTGAGTATCGGCGAGATTCATGAGACTATTGGCACTGCCGTGTACGTTTTCGGGCTTGCTTCCCACGCCTAAACTTACTGTTACAAAAGGGGCGACAGATGAATCCGCATGCTCAATTTGCTGGTCGATAATTTCTTTGCGAATTTGTTCTGCCAATTGCATGGCGCCGGCAAAACCTGTCTCTGGCAACAAACAGACAAATTCTTCACCACCATAACGTGCGATGTGGTCACCAGGGCGCATTAAACTATTCTTGAGGCTACTTGCTACCCTCCTTAGACAATCGTCCCCCGCTTGATGCCCGTATCTATCGTTATAGCGTTTAAAGAAATCGACATCGAGCATCACCAGGCTCATCGCTGAGTTATTTCGAATTGCACGCCCCATTTCGGCGTTTAAGTGCTCGTCAAAATAGCGACGATTGTGGACTCCCGTTAAACCATCGAGGTAGGCCCAGCTGCGAAGTAGATCTGACTGTGCCTTTAGCATTAAGTGTGTTTTGACACGAGCACGTACAATGCGCGGATTGATGGGCTTGGAGATAAAATCGACCGCACCGAGATCAAGTCCTTTTTCTTCTGCAGACTCATCGGTTTGTGCGGTAATAAAAATCACAGGGATATCTTTTGTGGCTGTATTTTTTTTGAGTAATTGACAAACTTCATAGCCGTCCATATCGGGCATGATTAAGTCCAACAAAATCAAGTCTGGCTGCTTGGTTTCACATAGAGTTAGCGCTTGTTTACCACTCGTTGCCATCAACACTTGATAGTCATTGGCGAGTATTTGGTACAGCACTTGAATATTGGTTGGCTGATCATCCACCACTAATAGACGTGGCCTTACTTTCGTCACGAAAGCCCCATCATTAGCGATGATAGAGTCAAATGCTGGTAGGGTTCTCAATTTCATATGCTTTCCAACAGTTCGTTGCAGAGTTGCTCGGCGCTTTCAAAATCGAGTTGGCTGACCGCATTCTCTAGTGCTTCATAACGATGATCGATCGCCGCGCCTAACTGCTCATGAATTAAATAGACGGTTGCAGTTGCTGCCATGTCAGCGTTACCCAATTGGTCTTTGAGTAGCGCTAGCATGCCTTTCAACTTGGTAGCATCAAAATCATGCCCGCGATTTTGCGTCAGTTCTGTCGAAGTTGGTGGGCTCGCATTGATTAAGTCTTGGTGCAACTGCGCTAATTTAAGCCTATGTTGTTCTAGTAAATGCGTGGTTTGTTCGACGGTTGCTTCTAGCTCAGACATCTCATTCTGTTGATGCAAATTACGTTCAAGTTCGGCTAGGCTGCCAGCCAAGTTGGCTGCGCCTAAGGTACCAGAAAGCCCTTTGAGTGTATGTAAGATACGGTGGATAGTACGTACGTTCTGGTCGATTAAAGCAGTTTGTAGTTTTGGCGAGATCTCTTCTAAATCTTTGATGAACATTTGTAACATCCGCAGGTAAAGCGGTAATTTTCCACCAAGGCGATTGAGTGCCGCTGCGATGTCGATACCATATTTCTCAGCTAAGCCTGGGATGTAATCGGGAATGACAATTGAAGCTACATCTGCGGCCTTGGCGTGTGGGGTTAAGTTCTCGCAGTTTCTCAGAATCGTGTCGATTAAGTCGTGCAGATCGAAGGGTTTTCCCACGTGATCGTTTAATCCAGCTTTGAGGCAGGCTTCTCGATCAGACTCCATCGCGTTCGCCGTCATCGCGATAATTGGTAGTGTTTTTCTACCGAGGTCATGTCGAATCTTTTGAGTAGCGGTATAGCCATCCATCACTGGCATCTGCAAGTCCATGAGGACGACATGAAATTGTTGGTTATCTGCTGCTATCGCATTGATCGCTTCGACGCCATTATTTGCCACTTTAATGATTGCACCCTCGCTACTTAACAATTCGACCGCAACTTGTTGATTGTTGAGGTTGTCTTCGACTAGAAGTATGCTTATTCCTTCTAAGCGTGCTTGTGGTGACATGACGGTTTGGCTGTGCGCCAAATTTTCATCTTCGTTAAATTCATCGTTTGAGCGTTTGATGCTCAAACTAAAGAAGAAATGCGAGCCTTGTCCAAGCGCGCTTTCAAGTTTAAGTTTTCCGCCCATCATTTCGACCAGCGCATGGCTAATCGAAATGCCTAAGCCGGTACCGCCGTAGCGCCTGGTAGTGGATGCCTCAGCTTGGGTAAAACCACTAAAAATACGTTGATGATTTTCAGGAGCAATCCCGATGCCTGTATCCTTCACTGAAAATTGGATAGTCACTGTTTGCGGTGTCAGCTCTACCATGCGTAAGGCAAGTTGAACTGTGCCATGTTCTGTAAATTTGATGGCATTGCTTCCAAGATTGGTCAACACTTGACGTAGTCGCATCTCGTCACCAATCAAGTTATCTGGTAAAGCCGGATCGACATATAAGTCAAAGCTCAGTCCTGGTTTGAGTTTATTGACACTTAGGATCACTTGCAGATCATCCAATAGACTGCTCAATCTGAAAGGATGGATGTCGAGGTACATTTTTCCCGATTCCACTTTTGAAATGTCGAGAATATTATTGAGCAGACTCAGCAGTGATCGCGCTGCGCCCTCTGTTTTTCTGACGTAGTCTTCTTGTTGCTCGCTCAGACTGGTTCTGCGCAAAAGACTCAGCATGCCAAGAATCGCATTCATTGGTGTGCGGATTTCATGACTCATATTCGCGAGAAATGCCGACTTCGCTTGATTCGCATCATCTGCCGCTTGCTTCGCTTGGCGTAAAGCTTCCTCAGCACGATACTGCAGTGTAATGTCGCGGTTGATGCCAGTCATGAGTATTGCACGACCATCACTATCACGTTCGATACCGCCAGCGGCTTGAATGTAGCGAATGTCGTTGTTGCTAGTCACGATGCGGAAGGTCGGAGTAAAGCCTTGCGCTCCTTTGAGTGCTGCAGCTAGTCGCTCTTCGATTTCCGGAAGATCATCAGGGTGTATCATAGAAAGCCAGAACTGGTAAGGCAGTTGTTCTCGACGCTTGTGTTCTGGTACAGCATAAATTTCAAACATGCGCTGATTCACACTGAACTCATTATTACTGAGCTCCCAAGTCCAGATTCCTAATTCGGCGACTTCAGCTGCTTTGGTCAATTGATCGCGCACTGCCAGTAACAATTGATTACTTCTTTGGAGTTCTGCATCGGCATTTTTGCGCTTGGTGATATCCATTTGTGTTCCCGATATCCATTCGGGTTTGCCGCGCTCGGTCATTGAAGAAAGGCGACCACGGGTCAGAACCCAAATCCAATGGCCTTCTTTATGCTTAATTCTGGTTTCGCACTCATAGTAAGGAAGATCGTGTTTGAAGTGCTTTTGCATTAGCGTTTTGGCTTTGATGAGATCGTCGGGATGAGTTAAGTTGTCCCAAGTCTGAATGGTGATCGGCGCGAGTTCATTGATTTCATAGCCTGCTTGTTCGGCCCACCGCTCGTTAATTCGCATCTCACCCGTTTGCACATTCCATTCCCAAGTACCAACGTTGGTACCTTCAATGATATTTGCCAGCGCAGAACGTTGACTTGCTAATCTACTTGCCGCTTTCTTGCTGGCAGTGATGTCAGTACGAATTGAAATATATTTTTCGATTTGCCCTTGAGCATTTTTGAACGGTGCGATAAAGGTATCAACCCAATATAAAGTGCCTGCTTTATTCTTGTTGCATACTTCGCCGCGCCATGGTGTGCCTGAAGAAATTGTGCGCCACATGTTCGATAAAAAATCAGGGGATTGAATACCGGCTGCGACAATTCTATGGTTACCATCTAGGATTTCTTCTCTGGTATATCCACTAATGCGGCAATAGGCTTGGTTGACCTCAATGATACGACCGGAGCTATCAGCGATAGAAACGATGGCATGCATATTGAGTGTAGTCAGTAATGCTTCGCTATCACGAATCGCAATTTCTAGCTGTTCAAGTGTATTGCGGCGCTCGGTAATGTCGCTGCAAATAAACATGTATCCTTCGAGTTCTTGATTAGCATTTAATAGATTTTGTTTTTCGATTTCCAACCAAAAGATGCGCCCGTCCTTGGCTTGGTTTTTTGTTTCTATGTGATTGAGTGTAAGTTGACTAAATTGGGCGTGAAACTCCTCGAAGCTCTGATATTGATGGTTAGGCGATTTTAGATAAGTTGAAATGGGATGATCATGGACTTCTTTGGGGCCGTAATGCGTCATTTGTACGAAGCTCGGATTCACCCAAGTAATATTACCGTTGAGATCGGTAAAAATTACAGCGTCACTTGTATGTTTTACTGCTTGTGCTAGCTTGTCTAATTCGTCGGTCATTTGATGTGCCATCACTTCGGCACGCATGCGGAGTTGGCTTTGGCGCCACAACAGCAACGTGATCAAAAAGCTGATGAAACTTCCACCAATCCAGATGAGCCAAGGTACAAAGTCTTTAACTTGTGAGTCGAGTTTATCGGTGCTAGTTGAGTATAGGCTTAGAATTCGTCCGTGAATCTGTATCGTTTCTTCGGTTTGAAAAAGATGTGAGCCTGTGCTAGCTTCTTTAAGTAAATTGTGGCTATGAGAATCAAATAACAGAGTCTCGTGATTGCCACCCTTTTCAATATCGAATAATTCGAACTCTATATTTTCTGATTGATGTTCACCGATGCCACGGAATAGTTCATCGATCACGATAGGCGTTGAAATCAGATAGAGTAATGCTTGACGTCTTTCTTCGACACTATTGGTATTGGCGCCAGTTTTATAGATGGGCAGGAATATCACTACGCCATTGCTTTGTCGATTGTCTTGGATCAATTCGACGGCCGCAGTGAGTTG
>CALKVB010000109.1 GCA_937996605.1 uncultured Oxalobacteraceae bacterium
AAATATGCGACCGCCGGAAAAATTGGAGGTACTGGATTAGGTACGTATTCGTCTTATCTCCTGGCTAAAGTGCAGCGCGGTAGTCTTCATATGCAAACCTCAGATGAAGAAGGTACCACCCTGACTTTGCGCTTACATCGCAGTCAAAGCCGTCCTACCGCTTCACATAAGCGAGAGCACGCAACAAGATTGGATTCGCCTAGGGCGGGAACGGAACCGATCTCAGTGCTACTGGTTGATGACGATGACTTTAATCACATGGTCATGAGCGATAATTTCCGTGCCCCGCATTACTCGTTAGACTGTGCGATCAACGGTCGGATGGCGGTCGATCGTGCCATTGCGCTACCTCCAGATCTAATCATCATGGATATCGAAATGCCAGTGATGGGTGGCATTCAGGCAATGCGTAATATTCGAGAGTATCAAGCAAATCACGGTAAGAAATCGAGTTTTATCATTGCCTATTCTGGACACGACGATGAAAAAAGTAGAGCCAATTATTTGGCGCAAGGCTTTGATGCTTGCCTGAACAAACCTTGCACGCAAGATGAACTGTTCGATGTCTTGGAACAGGCAAGAGCGCAAGTCTGTCTCGCTTAATCTCCCCATGGCTGCGTAAAGCTCTTACAATACCCGACTCCATTGCAACTACAGTTTGGGTATGGCATCGCCTCGATTTCCTGTTCTAGTATATCAACTTCGACGTATAGCTCTTTGGCTACGTACGCACCCGTGGCGAGGTGGCTTCGCGATCTTGTTGAGTGTGCTACTGATGCTGGATCAACTTTTCCCTCCACCTATTCCCAAAGATGTGCCTGGCATGGTGGTGGTGGCACGCGATGGAACGCCTTTACGTGGCTGGCCTGATAGTGATGGCGTGTGGCGTTACCCCGTGACGCCAGATCAGGTCTCGCCGAAATATCTGGATGCCTTGAAAACCTATGAAGATCGTTGGTTTGAATGGCATCCTGGGGTTAATCCTGTGGCGATGATACGCGCGGCGTGGCAATGGGTAGCGCATGGTCGTATCGTATCTGGTGGTTCGACCTTAACAATGCAAGTGGCGCGCGCGATCGAACCTGTGCCACGCACGATGCGCGGTAAATTGCGTCAAATTGCACGCGCCATTCAACTAGAAATGCGGCTGTCGAAGAAAGAAATCTTGACGCTGTATTTGAATCATGCACCGATGGGCGGGATAGTCGAAGGTGTGGAAATGGCGAGTCGCAGTTACTTGGGTAAGAGTGCGCAAACTTTGTCGTCTGCCGAAGCGGCTTTATTGGTAGTGCTGCCGCAGGCTCCTTCGCGCTTAAGGCCTGATCGACATCCAGAGATGGCACAACAGTCGCGCGACAAAGTCTTGCGTCGCATGGCTGAATTAAAACATTGGACGGCAGCCGAAGTCGATGACGCCTTGATCGAAAAAGTTGGTGCGAACCCGCCGCGCGTGAGTTGGCTCGCACCATTGGCTGCCGAACGTTTGCACCAAGCTGCACGAGCAGAAGCAAGGCAGCGTGCCAAGAGAAGTAGTGGTGCTGCAATCGGCATTGTGCGATCGACGCTAGATCGTGAAATCCAAACCACGTTGGAAAGAATGTTGAGTGATAAAGTCAATCAACTACCTCGGTTTGTATCGATGGCAGCGTTGGTAGTAGATAGCAAAACCATGGAAGTTTTAGGATATGCCGGCTCTGCTGATTTTTCCGACCCGCGGCGCTTTAGCCATGTCGACATGGTGCGAGGCATACGCTCCCCCGGTTCAACGCTGAAGCCCTTTTTGTATGCGATGGCGTTGGACGACGGCATCATACACTCTGAAAGCCTGTTGGCCGATACACCCCAATCTTTTGGTGGCTACGACCCAGGTAACTTTCAGGCGAACTTTTCTGGGCCTGTGAGTGTTTCAGAGGCCTTGCAACGATCTTTAAATGTGCCAGCGGTCGACTTGTTAGATCGCATCGGTCCCATACGATTCACCGCACGTTTGTCGAGCGCGGGTTTGCGTTTGCGGTTGCCGAAAGATGCGTCACCCAACTTGAGTGTGATCTTAGGTGGCGCGGGTACCAGTTTAGAAGAATTGGTTGGCGCTTACCGTTCTTTAGCGATGAAAGGGATGGCCGGTGTGCCGCGTATTACACCTGATGCGCCCTTGAAAGAATCTCGCATGATGAGCGAAGGGGCTGCCTTCATTATTCGCAATATTCTTGAAGCCGGCGGCCATCCCGATCAGCCTTTTGTTGAGGGAGATGCCAGTGGTGTGCACCTCGCTTGGAAAACTGGCACCAGTTATGGGTTTCGCGATGCGTGGGCGGTAGGGGTTAGTGGTCGTTATACCATGGGAGTGTGGATAGGGCGTCCCGATGGCACACCCAATCCGGGTTTTTTTGGAGCAAATATCGCAGCGCCTTTGCTGCATCAAATTGCTTACGCGATGCCACGCGGAGAGAGTTTGCCACGTGAGATGCCAAAGGAAGTCACAACAGCGCAGATTTGCTGGCCTTTAGGTGTCGCAGCGAGCTTAACTAAAGCAGAACATTGCCATGTAAAACGCAGTGCATGGGTATTGCGTGACACTATTCCCCCAACACTTCCAGATCGTTTGCGAGGGCGAGGTTTAATCGAGAGTATTTGGATGAATCCACAAACGCAATTACGTACCATGCCTAATTGCGATGCCAATGCCGAACAGCGTGAGGTAGCTCGATGGCCTGCCTTACTCGAGGCATGGCTGACACCTGCACGTAAGCAAGAACTCGGTTTGTTGGCTTGGTCAGCAGATTGTCCGCAGGTCAATAGCGTCGGCAGTATTCGTCTCATGGGAGTGAAATCTGGTAGCCGTCTACGCCCTGCGCCGGGGCAGAATAGCGTGAATGTCAGTGTCGATGCAGTTGGCGGCACGGGTCAACACTATTGGTTATTGGATGGAAAACAGAATGCTGCGGGCATCAAGAAACGTCAAACCATCCATATTACCGATGCTGGTTCACATAGCATTACCGTGATTGACGCAGCGGGTCATGTCGATAGTGTGACTTTTAGCGTCGATAGAAAATAAAGTCTTTGAACAAGATGCGTGCTTATGCTGCTTGTTGTAACAGATATTTCTGGGTCAGCAATTCGATGTAATTCGTCTGTAATTTCAATGAAAAACCGGCCGCAAACGAATTCATAAATCCATGCTTCGCTTGTTTAGCGATCTCCGCATGGTGCCCACGGCGTATCAGCTCTTGCGCCAATTTTGAAGAATCATAGGCGGCTTCATGTTGTGCTAAGACGAAGTGAGTAGAGCATGGGCTGGCTACATCGAGATGATGTCTTACTCGTGATGCATAGAACAAGGTCGCTGATTGTAAGTGCGTGGCCTTGGCTGCAGACTTCATCCACCATGCACTGCCCCCAACACCGAATCCGAGTACATGCTGTACCTGATTCCTTGCCAGATAGTCTTGAATTTTTTCCGCATAGGCCGCAATACCACCGACGGCTAAAAAACGCTCATAGGCTTGTTGCTCCGTCTTAAAGGAAGGAATTTCCTCATATGGGCTAATCACATGCGTTGGTATCGCGAATTGGCGACACAGGCTGGCGGTAGACGGACTTTCGCCGAAAACATCGGTGGCAAGTAAGAGAACAGCGTTAGACATGAACAACGAGGAAGCAAGCAAAATTCAAAAGAGGGCGCAGAGTAAAGCAGATCAAACTAATTTGCAAGTAAATCACGTACTCCTTTTGAATTCAGATCACCTTGGTTAAATTTTCAAGCAATTGCCGTTGTCGCTATTTTTGCAATTCTTATACTGCTCACACGACCAAACGAGGAAGTAATCGTGTGTGATTGCTCAGTCTCGCAAGCTACTAAAAAGATGAATAAGCAGTTTCGCGAGCGCTCGCAGACTGGTCGTTAACTTAATGGAGCAAATAATGAATGGAATAGAACATATAGGCGATGTGCCTTGGTCTTATGCATGGATTCTGGTATTAGTCGTTTTAGTGGCCTTATGGCGTCGAGTATTGTGGTTCTTCGGGGTGATTATCATTCCCGATAACATGATTGGTTTGGTGACTAAGAAATTTGTATTGTGGGGCGAACATAAAGATCTGCCACCGGGCAAGATCGTTGCTTTAAATGGCGAGGCGGGTGATCAAGTTGATACTTTGGCGTCGGGTGTGCATTATGCCTTATGGCCATGGCAGTACACTGTCGTCAACGCCGCCCTGACAACCATCCCTGAGAATTTTATCGGCGTGGTGGAATCGCGTGACGGTGAGCCTTTGAATGATGGTGATATCATTGGTAAGCATGTCGATTGCGATATGTATCAAGATGCGCGCTCATTCTTAACCGGCGGTGGTCAACGTGGCCCACAAGGCTTGGTTATTCCAGAAGGTTCTTATCGTATCAATACTTTGCTGTTTCGCGTCAGTCAAGAGCCTGTCACGACCATAGAAAAAAATCAAATCGGTATCGTCGAGGCGCATGGTGGCTCACCGATTCCTAATGGTCGCGTGTTAGCGCGTCATGTCGAGTCGAATACGTTTCAAGATGCGCAAGCTTTCTTAAACGGTGGTGGCGAACGTGGCCCGCAAATCTCAGTAATCCCCAACGGCCATTATCGTATCAATCCACGCCTTTTTAGCGTTAAAGCAGTCAATGTGATCGATGTGCCTGACAATATGGTCGGGGTGGTGACAACCCGCGAGGGCGCGCCGCTGAATACCGGTGAAATTGCAGGTAAAGAAATTGCGAATCACAATATGTTCCAGAATGGCCAAGCCTTTATTGATGCCGGTGGTTTCAAGGGTTTGCAAGAACAAGTAATTTTGGCGGGCCGTTACTTTATCAATCCTATGTTTGCCACAGTAGAAATCGTGGAGATGACGAAAGTACCAATCGCCAATGCGGGGGTTGTGATTGCCTATGTAGGGGCTGAAGGTGAAGACGTCACTGGGGATAATTTTAAACACGGCAATCTGGTGAGGAAAAGTCAGAAAGGCGTGTGGGTAGAACCACTCGACCCAGGTAAATATCCAATTAATCCTTATACGCATAAAGTGGAGTGTGTGCCAACTGCCAACGTCGTCTTGAACTGGGCAACGGGTAAAACCGAAGCACATAATCTCGATAAAAACTTATCGACAATTACGGTGCGTAGTTCAGATGGTTTTACCTTTAATTTGGACGTCTCGCAAATTATTCATATTCCGCGTACCGATGCGCCAAAAGTGATTGCACGCTTCGGCAACGTAGCGAACTTGGTGACACAGGTGTTGGAGCCGACCATTGGTAACTACTTCCGTAATACGGCGCAGGGTTCAGATGTGATTGACTTTTTGAAAGGACGTGCGCAACGCCAATCTGATGCGAAAAACCGTATTGCCGAAGCCTTACGTGAATACAACGTAGTGGCGGTTGATACTTTGATTGGCGATATTTCACCACCAGAAGCGTTGATGAAAACCCTGACCGATAGAAAAATTGCGGAACAAGAACAAGTGACCTTCAAGACCCAACAATTGGCACAAGTCGCACGTAAAGAATTAGCGCAGGCGCAAGCGATCGCTGATACGCAATCGAAAGTGGTGGCAGCAGAACGTGAAGTGGAAATCTCCCAATTCTCTGCGAGTGCGATGGTGAAAAAGGCAGAAGGCGATAAGAATGCGCGTGTTTTAAATGCAGAAGGCGATGCCCGTTCAAAAATCGTCAATGCAGAAGCGGATGCGCAGGTGTTTAGTGTTGTCGGTAAAGCGAAAGCGGAAAATACTTTGGCAGTAGGTACTGCTGAGGCGGAAGTGATACAGCGTAAGACGGAGGCGGTTGGACAAAGCAATTATGCTTTGATTGAAGTGGGGCGCGCCCTCGCTGAAGCGAAGATTCCTTTGGTCCCTCAAATTGTGGCGGGTGGTAACAATGGCGATGGCGGAGGTTCTCTGGTAAATGTACTGTTAGCAAATTTGGTTAGTAAAAATTTGCTCTCACCTGAAGAAATCGCAAGTGTGAAGAACGCCGTCACGGAGGCAAAATGATTGATATAGCCTAGAACTTTGATTTAAATCTTAGTTGAAAACTAGGCGGGAAACGTGAAAACTCCCTGTGCGAACAGGGAGTTTTTTTTATTTGTTTCGGTGCAATTTTGTTGATTCATTCAGAAACGGTGAAGCTTTCTTGAAAATGCTGTAGCGCGGGGGAGAACTGCGTCACCCTCATTAAGGGCATAAAGATTGCCCAGCTTGTGTTTCGCTTGCTGTGGGTAGTCGAGCGTATGCCATCGCAGAGAAAATTTTCGATTCTTTGAGATTCAGCGAAACGCTTACTAAGCAACAGCTGTTTGCAATGTACGGCATCAATGATTTCGTCACTTCAGGCCAGATTTGGAGCACGGTTTTGGGCATTTTGTCGCATCCCCACTGCATTCTTATCGCGACTTTGATTTAATTCTCTCATTGTGACTACTTTGGAGAAAATATCATGCGCAACCGTCATACAAAAACAGGCTTGCTAATAGCGCTTGCGGCGCTCACGCTTTATTTGGGATTTTTTTCATATGTGGCACATGCACAAACTGTGACGAGTGAACAAGCGAAAAACTTGGTCGAAAAGCATGTCAAGGCGCAGCTAGCTTTTGATTCTGAAACCTTGAATCAGCTAACGCATAGCCGCTACTTTGAAGTCTCTCCGGCAGGTGAATTTGATGTGAAAGAAAAGATGTTAGGCTTCTATGCAAAGAAGGGCAATGGACCCGTTCCAGACATACTCATCAATGATTGGGAAGTCCGTGAGTTAAGTAATACTACGGTGATTGCGGCTCGTTTAAACTATAAAATGCAAGTCGGTGAGCAAAATAGACAATTCGCGATGCGAGCGAGTTATGTTCTATGTCAAGAAGCGACTGTAAATAAAATCTGCTCAGCACAATATACGCCGATACGCGAACGTTAAGCCACTTCGTTTTGTTGATCAGATCGGAGAGTGATGGCATGCTCCTCGACGGCGCTAGTTTTTGCGCAATTTGCTGAAGCCCTCTGGTTCCCACTGACGCATCGCCATTAACAGTGCAGTGCCATGACGTTTCTTTAATGGCGAATTTAAACTCTCAGCATGCAGTTCGGCGAAGCGCCGCTTTAACTGTCGAAGTTCTGCTTGCAGTTTTAAGATCGCGCCTTCAGTCAGCATACCGTGGGTAAAGTTAAAACTTTCCCCTTCGTGATGAAAGCGTGCGTTCAAGAAATCGAACATGCCGACTTCGCGGAAATAGGCCCGGATAGGGCCGTTCGGCAACCAGTCGAAATCGCGGCTGATGTTGAGACGTATGCGGTTGCCGGGCAGTAGTGTGATTAATCGCAGTTGATCCAATTTAAGTAGCATTTTTAAACAGCTCGCTTCGCTGAGTTGGTAGTACTCCAAAATTTCAGCCATGCTCCATTGATTGATCGCACAAACAGCGACAACCAGCAGTTCGCTATCGGAAATCAATTCTTTTTCTTGCTCTAGAGTGAGGGTTTTCAGCTTGGCATTGCTCAAGCTCGCTTCTTGCGTGAGTTCTGCGAGGCTAAAGCCAAGGAAGTGACTGATCTGCACAATGCGCTCTATGGTAATCGGCGCGTCGCTGCTGGCACTAAACATACGTTTGATGCTGGCCTCAGACAAATTAAGCGCCTCCGCGACGTCGCGATAAGTTTTGGCTTGCTGTTTGAGCTGATACTTTATTGTGTTGAGTAATTGGGTAATCTCAGTCATAGATTTACATAAAAATGTCCTAGGAGTCACATTATCTGCAACTAACTTGCCTAATTCTAGCTACTTTGGACAAATAAGTCTGTAGCCCTCGAAGATGGCTTGATTTAAGGGGCTATCCTAGTGTAGATCCCAAATAGAATCATCGGCATAACCTTTAGCTCGATCGCGCTTTGAATTTGTAAATTTGCTTGAGCACTGCTGTACTTTGAAACGATAGATATCTGCACAATTCACAATTGCTTTATCACATGTACGTACCGCTTAGAATCGAGCGTGTTTAATTGATTAGTCAAAGCAGCTAATCATTCGTAGCTGTTCTCATTTTCCAATCTCAGTTTCCAATACTACTTCCTAGAATTGGCACTCACATTCTTAACGCTAATTGCGTAGTGGACTTAGTTTGAGACCTGACGCAGGGAGCAAAGCTGTCTATTTGTCCAATTCAAATTTTTTGCCAGTGTAGTGTGCACACGGCTTTGATGATGGTATGCCGGCGAGTGCATTTCACATTGAGTGCTAAAAACGGTCAATAAAAGAATCACTTTGTTGTGTACGTAAATTTTTCATCGGCATGTCAGTGGATCCGTGTATGAAAAAATATCTTCTACTTTCTGACATGAAATACTGGTGCCAATGTATTATTTAAAAATAACTAATTTTGATATGCATCTTATGAAACTGTCCCGTCTCGCTAAACTTTCATTCTTGTTGAGCTTGTTATCGGCTTGTGGAGGTAATGACAAAGCTTTGACCATAGGCTCATCCAGTATGCCGCCACCACAGGCTAACAGCAGCCTTCCAGCTGCGCAAATTTTTAAAGAAAATCGTAGTCAATACGCGATTTCGGTGAATGAAATAGGCTATGCCGTCAAACATTTGAGTAGCAATCAGAGCGTACAGTTATCGTGGGTGAATCGAATCGAATTTGCGGACGTTAATGTCAATCTTCGCATTGCTGATGTGGCGAAAAGTATCGCTGAGGAAGATCTTAAATTATTGATTGAGCTGTACATTGCTTTTCTCAATCGCACACCTGATGCGGATGGATTGGCGTATTGGATAGGCGAATTTCGCGCTGGAAAAAGCATAGATAGTATTGCTCAGGTTTTCTATCAGGCCGCGCAAGAAAACAGCGCGATTACCGGTTATAGCGCCACGATGTCGAATGCGGATTTTGTGCGTTTGATTTATAAGAATGTGTTGGCGCGTACGGGGGATTTGGTACCTCAAGTAGATGTCGATTATTGGGCAAATGAACTTACCACCGGTCATGCCACGCGTGGGGCGTTGGTGAAGGCAATGCTGGATGCTACGCATGGCTTAAAAGGCAACGCGCAATGGGGATGGATGTCGAATTTACTCGATAACAAATATCAGTTAGGTCGTTTTATTGCGGTTGATCAAGGGATCAGTTATCGAACTACAGAACAAGCATATCAGCACGGTACTGCATTGTTAGCCTTAGTAACGCCGACAATGACGCCGACTTCCATCGAGGCTGCAGTCAAGCAAAGTGGATTTGGTAGCGATCAATTCAATCTTTCTAGAATGCCAGCGGGCATTTATGTGGTCGCAGGTGATGCGCTGCCAGCAGGTCCTGAATTCTTCGATGGTCCAGCGACACATAGCCGATTTACGCAACTAAAAGAGATTGCGCTTGATAGCAGTGGCAATCGCTATGTACTGGATGAATTGCCAGATGGGACAGCGATACGCAAAATTTCTCCAGACAATGTGACCTCGACCATTTATCGAACGACGTTTCCGAGCAATTTGCATAAGATCGTGGTGGACAGTCGCGGTAAGATTTATTTTAGTGGATGTGAGAAGTTTTTCGCTTCGTGTTTTTTGTGGTCCTTAGATCAGGGAATGGCACAAAAGCTCGTAAAAATGGATGATAACTACGATTGGCCGGGCTTAAATATGCAGTTGAATTCTCGAGATCAACTTATTTTCGCAAGTCGAGGGTTGTTTTTTAGATTGACTGAAGCAGGAAAACTAGACCTGCCATTTGGTACTGAGCGTGTCCTTGGACAGAGATTTTGGGTCGATGATGATGGTAATGCCTACTTCCCTGATCAGCCTAGAGCGTGGACCTTGCTGAAGTTAACGCCAGCCGGGGAGAAAATAGAAATTCCTATACGGGATTTAAATGGCTACCCAATTCCGGCAACTTACCAGAATACGCCTAGCACCCTTCCTTGGTATGACAGCATGAAATTGGTGAGAAATCAGTTTGTATTTAAACTTTTCGGTGAGATTTATACGATGGATTTGATGGGTGTCGCCAAGTTACATTTGAACGCTAGTCGATTCCAAGCAGCTGTGCCTCCCACTGCAATAGCGCCGTTCTCTCCTTTTTTGACGCTGGCAACAGAGCAAATACAGTTCGATGCAGGCAATAATGTGGTATTGACAGATCCTCCGAATTTCCGTGTTGTCAGTATCGACCCCGAGGGGAAATCGACTCTGCTGGGCGGCAAAGCTTTTTCAAACCAAGGCTTACTCACTCCGACCCATACCACGACTGACAGGCTTGGTAATATTTATGTTCTCGAAGGCGGCTCCCTAGGTGGCGCTGGCTTGGTCAACGGGTACGGTTATTTCTATAGCGATCCAGCGATGAAAACCGCTAGGCTCACGAAATTCTCAGTAGATGGCACGCAAACCGTGTTGTTCGATCGTGGCATTTGGTGGGGACATGCTGACGTCAATGGCTATGTTTCTGAACTGAATGTCCCCGTAGGCGTTGCCGTTGATCGCGCTGGAAATCTGTACATCGCCAATAGTGTCGCGGATCCAAACTCCCAGAGTTTGGAAGACAAAAGAACGAGTTCGAATATCCTTAAAATCACACCTGATGGCAAATTGAGTGTCTTTGCTGGTGGCCGATATGGACCGATCCAAGATGGTATCGGTAATAAAGCCGTATTTGGCGTGCAAAGCGGTTTAAGCATTGATGCCGCGGATAATTTGTACGTGTCAAATGGATCTTGTATACGAAAGATTACGCCCAAGGCAGAAGTCACTTGTATGCAAGAGATTCCAAACTACGGCATCAGCGTCGATGGTAAGGGCAATGTATTTAGCTATGTCAGTAACCGCGCAAAAGGAAATGGCCCGGGTAATTCTTTGAGTAAATTAAACCTAGCGAGCCAACAATCCACACTGCTGTTGAACGATTACGAGCTTGCATTTAGTGTTCAAGGAATCGCTGCAGATAGTCAATCAAATGTGTATTTGGCGCTGAGCGATAACAGCATACGCCGTGTCTCAGCGACAGGTGAGATCAGTGTCGTCGCCAAAAATTCCAACATCGCAGATGCGAAGACCTTAATTATGAATCCGCGCGGTTTAAGCATGGTGGATGACAAAACCTTGATTTTCTTATCCGGCCAAAGCGTATTCAAACTGGTGCTGCCCTAATACCTAGTGTACAAGCGCATAAAATCCTCTGAAATAGTTAGGCAAAAACTCAGAGAAAAAGTCAGAGAAGCAGTCAGAGAAAAATTTAGAGACAATATGAAATTGCATCAACTTATACAAATTAGCCTGCTTGCATGTGCTTTGAGTGCTTGCGGTGGAAATGAGCAAACATCGACGACATCAAATATCTTGATGGCCGCAGCACCTGCGATGGCACCAGCGAATACAGAGGCTACTTTTTCTGAAGCGCGTAATCAGTATGCGATTAGCTATCTTGCCGATGGCTTTCAGGTGAAACACTTGCGTTCTGGCGAAGTCCGACAGCTGAGCGGTACAAGTGCTATGCGATTCTCTGACGTGCGGGTAGTGCCACAAATTGCGAATAATGCGCGAACGATCGCCGCTGCTGATTTGAAATTATTGATTGAGCTCTACCTCGCCTTTCTCAATCGCACACCCGATGCAGACGGCTTGTCTTACTGGATAGATGAGTTCCGTCGTGGTAAGGATTTGAGTGCAATTGCGGATGTGTTTTATCAGGCGGCCAAAGAAAACGCTGCCATGACGGGATATAGCGCGAACATGAATAATGAAGATTTTGTGCGGCTTATCTATAAGAATGTATTAGCAAGAACCGGAGATTTGGTAGCGCAAGTTGATGTCAATTATTGGGTAAACGAATTAGCGAGTGGGCGCGCGAGCCGTGGTGCCTTGGTGAAGGCGATGCTAGATGCCTCGCACGGTTTAAAGGGCGACGCGCGATGGGGGCCAATGGCAGATCTACTCGATAATAAATATCAATTTGCGTATTTCATGGCAGTTGAACAAGGCATTAGTTACCTAAGCACTGAGCAAGCCTATCAGCAAGGCACCACCTTGCTCGCACTCGTAACATCGAATTCAATTGCGGCAGCAGTTGAGAAGAGTGGTTTGGGCACTGATCAGTTTAATTTATTGAAGAAGCCAGCTGGACTGTACTTGGTGTACGGAGAAAAACATCCTGGCGGTGCAAATTTTGTCGATGGCAAGCCCGCGCAAAGCCGCTTTAGTTCGCCCGGCGCAATGGCGAGTGATGCGAATGGAAATCGCTATGTGCTCGACCAATTAATCGCACAGACTTCCAATTACGAAGGCCCCTATTATGCTGCGATTCGCAAAATATCGACAGATTACGTGACGACGACTTTGTTGATGAACCGCGAACTAGCGAATGCACTTGCTGTTGACCGTCAGGGAGCACTCTATTTTATTGAGAATAATGCGATAAAAAAAATCGATAGCCTCGGTCACGAAACATTATTATTCTCACCCGTTTCAAACAAAACGAAACTGAGTTTTGATCAGCAAGATATTCTTTATTTCACCTACTATGGCTATGTTTTGTCGCTCAGCGCTTACGGCAAGCTGAACCTGCCGTTTTCAAATCAGACAGTGGGAGTCAACGAATACGGCATTCATAATATGGCACTACCCGTATTCAATGTCGGTCAATCGCAGCAGGTGTATTTCACCGATTTCCCTAGCGGTAATCAATTCCCAGAGAATCTGGAATTCAGGAGAATGACGATCGCAGGACAGGAGAGTTTAACGATCAAAGATCAACAAGGAATCAGGATTCCAGCTTCAGATCTCTGGAGTGCTCCCGTCGTGAATAATACTGAACTTGCGTTCGTCACCGCCAGAGGGATTTATACGATGAACCCGCAAACGTCGACTTCAACTGAGGTGCAAGCGCAGCTCGTGTATGACTTTGCAAAACAACCCATCACGAATTTTTCGCGTTCAATCACGTCCCCATATGCAAATGGCTATCTGAATTTCGCCATGCTATGGGATAGCTTGGGTAATTTCACGCTCAACGACAGTGCCAATCATACTCTCGTCAATGTGAGTCGGGACGGCACAACAACAGCGCTTGCAGGCCGTCCTGAGGAGAAAGATGGCTTGCCAAATAATATGGTATTTGGATACAAGTCGGGACCAGAATCGCAGTTATCAGCAATCGATACGCTAGGTAATTACTATGTGCTTGAAAATGCATTAATCTCGACTCCAGAAGGTGGTACTTGGACAGCGAATCGATTGATCAAGGTCGCAGCGCAAGGAACTATGACCGTACTTGCTGAGCCGGGAAAATGGTGGGGACGTGCGGATACAAAGAATATTGCGTCGCAATTCCCGAATCCCCAAGCGTTAGTGCTTGATACGCAGGGGAATATGTTTGTAGCGACCGTGAATAAGATTATGAAGATTAATCCCCTTGGCGAGGTTAGCGATTTTGCGGGTAGCGCGCGAGCTGAAAGTATCGATGGGATTGGTAAGAATGCAGGTTTTAAGAAAATCTTGGGTATGACCATCGATACGAAGGGACAGTTGATTGTCGCGGATGCGGGTACGGTCAGAGTTGTCAGCCCGACTGCGGAAGTAAAGACTACTACTGCGCAGGCTAACTGGTTCTTGAGTTTGGGTGCGGAAGGGAAGTTTTATTCTGTGACCGTTGCCGATCCAAACTATCCGTATGTGTTACCAGATGCCATACAAGTCTCGGAAAATATTGGTGCGCAGAATAGTGTCACTATGCTCAAGCGCTTCCCTGTTGGGCAGCGTGTTACGAGTATGGTAGCGGATAGTCGGGGCAATGTTTATTGGACCATAGTCAATGTGAATGCGATTTATAAATTATCGCCGCAAGGTGATACGTCGATCGTGGCGGGTGGACTTGATCCCCAAGTTGCCACTGAAATGCGCATAAAGAATCCAACAGGCTTGGTCTTGAAAGACGACAAGACTTTACTTTTTATTTCTGGCCACAGCTTGTTTCAGTTGGTGTTGCCTTGAGATTGGATACCTTATGGGATTCCAGATGAGGTGTAGGGGGAAGTGGTCTATCTAGTTTAAATCCGTAATACTTTTTGCCCTAATTTTGTCTACTATTTCTGATTGAATTTATCTTTATCGTTTGCTAGGGCACACTCGCACTTTGTTAAAAAACAGGTGAGGACTCATGCAAAATTATATCAAGTGGTGGCCAGCGATCTTATGTGCTTTGATCGGACTTGGATTCGTCTTACATGGCCCGATTCCGCAGTTAGACCACTATCACGAATTTGCTGATCAGAGCCGATTGTTTGGTTTGGAACATGCCAGCGATGTCCTGTCGAATCTAGGATTTTTGATGGCGGCGCTATGGGCTGGATCTCGCTTGTCGTTGAAAATGGAGCGCTCCAGTTGGACTCCCGCATTGATGGTGTTTGTGCTTAGCATTTTAGCGACAGCTTGGTGTTCTTCTTACTATCATATGGCGCCAGATAATGCGCGCTTATTCTGGGACCGTCTGCCTATCGCATTCGCCTGTGCCTCTTTGCTGGCCTTGGTGCGCGCACAGTGTTTCGTTTCTGCGAGTGTAAGTCGACTAGAGTTGATCGTCTTTTGTAGCGCTGCTGTGTTTTCTGTTCTGTGGTGGCAAGCCACGCAAGATCTTAGACCTTATTTACTGCTGCAAATACTGGCGATCTTACTTCCACCATTGTGGCAAGTAATCCATCAACGCCCACGGTTTGAACGTGTATCGTTTGCCGCAGCAATTGCCTGCTATGTGCTGGCGAAGCTATGTGAGATGGCAGACGCAGTCATCCTAAACACAACAGGTGTGCTTAGCGGCCATACTTTTAAACATTTGCTCGCTGCACTGGCCGCCTATTTTATCTTGCGGCCATTGCTGATGACGCGGGAGCAGTTGTCAAACTAAGCCATTGATTGATGGCCCGATCGGCGACGTTTTTCATCTTCTCGCCAATAAAAATCTGTGGCTCGGATGGAATGAGTTTTTCACGCGTTTCACGTTCCGATATGCGTTTGCGTGCCGAATCGAAATTCGCTTTCACCGACAATGTTGGATCAAAGGCGTCACCGAAATATTCTTCAACAAAAAAGGTGTTGTTTGATAGTGGCTGGCAACCGTAGGATGTTTTTTCTTTGGCGGCGGCGGTCACAATAATGCGTGTGGGCTTTTCTAAAGCAGGAATTAAAGAGCCAGAATGGCATGCTGAAATAATAATCAAGCTAGGTAAATCTTTGACTTGTTCAAGTGCGGTCGCAAGTTGTGTGGCTTGGATGTCGGCGTAACGTTGATCACCGATTTCAGTGGCAAGAAAGGGAATATTTCCATGCGCAGACAGAAACAAGACTAAAACATCCGTATCCCGTTTGTGTTTGCCGATATGTTTGAGAAGCTCATTGATGTTACCTAAGTGGGCGAATGGCCGATCGAGATTTTCAGTTTGTTGGTGGTTGTCCATCACGAAGCTGAGGCGCAAAGGATTAATCTGAGAGATACGTTTTTGCACCAAGTCAACGTCGCCACGAAAGGCTTTTGACCCAGAATCAAGACCGAATCCCGCATACCAAAGACGTCCTTGCTCAATTTGTTTTGCGCGCTCTAAATTTTCTGCCAGCTGTTGTTTGAACAGTTGTTTAGACTGTGCATTAGCAGCAGGCTTGTCTGGCGTGAGTGCCGGTTTCGTTGGAGGTTGATCGGCTGCTAAAGAAAGCTGATGAGGGGAAATTATTGTGAGCGTAAGGCTCAGGAGTAACCCGATAATTTTCATTGATGCGACCTAATATTGATGTTAAAAATTCAATCAACACTTTAGCCTTAATTAAATAGTAGTGTCAAATTTGCATTGTTGATGGTGCTTTGATCATGTCATTTTTGATTCGCGCAAATCGTGGCGGAGAGGGCGCTAATGGAACTGCTTTGGTAAAAACTTAGGCGATTTTCAAAAATACGTAGCACTTTTCAGTACTGTCTAGCGTGAATTATGCTACTTCTGAGATTGTTCAAAAAGACAAAGTCGCCTATGTTTAAATGAGCCAATTTCAATTCTTCGGAATGCTCTGTATGCCACATCATCGTATCTATCCTAGCCTCGATTTGCTACAAAAGTCTGGCTCTGTTGAGTCGAGATCACTACAGGATTTTTTGCAAGAAAATCAGCAGCGAAAGGTTTCTCCGCACATGCATCGTCCCGCATTGGGACTTTGGATTTGTGCGGCAGTGATATCCACAATACTCTTATTTATTGTCGCGGCCTATTGGTAATCATTACGCCGGTAATCACGAGTAAGCCGCCGATCACCATTGAAATCAAGATCGGTTCCCCGAGCATCAATGCACTCAATCCTACGCCAAACACTGGCACCAAATTATTGAACACCGCAGTTCTCGCTGGGCCGATCGCCTTTACGCCTTCGTAGTACCACACAAAACCAATCACGGTGCCGAAGATGCCTAAGAATACGATCGATGTCAGCACTTGCCATGAGAGTTTGGATGTATCTAATTGCGGCAACTGCATCACTGCGCCCATGGACAGTAACAGCAAGCCCCACAGCGACGCATAAGTGGTGGCTGCAATAGGGCTGAGACCTTGTAAGGCATGTTTGCCGAGGATGGTGTAAGTCGTCCATGAGCCCACAGCGGCCAACATAAAGAGTTCTCCACTTCCCATCGTTGCGGAGATATCGTGAACCACCTGATACAAGTCACCACGTGTCAGCACGATAGCCGCACCAAAGAATGCGATGGCAATCCCAAACCATTTGCTTAAACCTAGGCGTTCTCGAAACAAGACTGCCATCGACAGTGCGGTAACGATGGGGCTGAGGGATACAAACAAAGCACTGCGACCGGCAGGCATGCGCTGTAATGCTGCGAGAAAACAAAGGTTGTATAAAAAAATCCCTGTCGCCCCAAGGCCAAAAGTGGCATGCACTTGTTGGCGCGTGAGCTTCGGCAAACCGCCTTCCACTTTCCATGCGAGCAGTAGTAAAAATACGCAAGCCACCAGAAAGCGACCCGCTGCAGCAATCATGTGCGGTACTTCGGTCGAGACAATACGTCCTGCGATAAAAGTGCCTCCCCAGAAGAGCGCGACACAAACTAACTTCAAGTAAACCGAGATTGGAGTGCTGTTCATCATGTTAGAAACTAAGATTAGATTTATTCATTAATGGCGGCGACAAAGCGATACACGTCATCGCTACCGAGTTCGCGTTTGAGTTTGCCTTCCAACCAAAGGTAGTGACAGTGCGCTAGTGCTTCGCCTAAGGCAAAGGTCAATTGATGCGCGTCTAAAGGACGTTTAAACATCATGGGCACGATATCGTTTGCAGACTGCGGCGTGCCGCAGGCTTGCAGTACTTCGTTCAAACGCTCGCGATGATGTTCGTGTAGTTGTCGAATCCGCGTATGGATGCCGGTGAAGGGCTTGCCATGCGATGGCAATACCAATACCTGCTCTGGCAAGTCGGCATACTTCTTTAAAGATTCCAAATACTGTAAGACTGGGTTCGCTTCGGGCTCAGCCGCGAAGACTGAGACATTGGTAGAGATGCGCGGTAATACCATGTCGCCAGAGATCAAACAATTCAATGCCGTACAATGCAAAGAAACGTGTTCGGGTGAATGCCCGAAGCCGGTGATGACACGCCATTCATGGCGGCCAATTTTCAGCGACTGTCCTTCCTGCAAACGATGGTATGCGGTTGGCACGGTCGGCACTAAGCGCGTATAGTAGGTTTTGCGCTCTTGGATTTTCTCCTGCATTTCTGCGGTGACTAAACCATGCTTGCGGAAATGCGGGAACATCGCCGAGCCATCAACGCCCGGCAAGCCTGCTGACATCATGCGGGCAAACGCATACTCACCGGTACTCATGAATAGCGGTGCTTTCCATCGCGAACATAACCAATCGGCGAGGCCGACGTGATCTGGGTGGCAGTGAGTTGCAATCACACGTACGATAGGGAGGCCGCGTAAATGGCTGCCAAACAAAACTTCCCACGCGTCGCGTGTTGCATCGCTGTTGATGCCGCAGTCAACAACCGTCCAACCATGCACTGGTCCTTGATCTGTCTGGTAGTCGTCTTCGATCAGCCATAAATTAATGTGATTGAGCGCAAACGGCAAGCCCATGCGTATCCACAAAATTCCTGGAACAATTTCTATGGTTTGCCCTGCTTCAGGAATGCGTTCTTGCAAGGGATAATGTAATTCTTGTTCTAAGTGATTCATTGTTGTTTCTTCGCGCTGACCATGAAGCTTCATGGGTTCTATATTCATTGGCAACACTTTATCGCTCGATTGAACGATTGCTCAATGGCAATGTTGCTGTAAATTGACGTTTACGTTAACTGCGTTTCAGGTAAGATTCTAAATTCAAAACCGAGTTCAATTTCGGTTTTCGGCTTTGTTTGACCAAAAAAACTTTAATGATGGCAACTTATACAATTACCGAATTAGCAAAAGAATTCGACATTACACCGCGTGCTATCCGCTTTTATGAGGACCAAGGTTTGATCAGTCCTAAGCGCGAGGGCCCTAGTGGACGCAACCGTGTGTACTCGGCACGTGAGCGCACACACCTCAAATTAACCTTACGGGGTAAGCGTTTGGGTCTAAGTCTCTCCGACATCAAGCATCTGGTGACGATGTATGACTCCCCCAAAGATACCGAAGTTCAATTGCAAAGTTTTCTAGAAGTGTTGGCGAAGCACCGTGCATCTTTGGAACAACAAAGAGAAGACATTGAAGTGATGTTGGCTGAAATCAAAGCACACGAGGATGAAAGTCAGCGTTTGCTTGAGGTTGCAAAAAAAGCAAAATAATTGTCGAGAAAAGGAGTTAATTGACGTTTACGTTAACGTCAATTCAAAGTATCATTTTCGCCGTTCGATAGCGCCGCTAGAAAACGGGCGACTATCTCAGAAATTAGTAGAGAAAACGGCGACTGTGAAGCAGACGCTGGGCATATAATCAAAGGCTGTCCCAAGTAGCCGTGTCATATGCCCGAATTGTGTAGATCGATTCACCCCCATTTTATCGAGGAAACTATGTTGCACTTACCAGGTTTAACGTTTGATCATGGCGAAGACATCGCCGCTTTGCGCGAAGCAGTTCAACAATTTGCAGCGGCTGAAATTGCACCGCTCGCAGCAGAAATGGATAAAACAGATCAATTTCCTATGCACCTGTGGAAGAAAATGGGTGAAATGGGCTTGCTCGGTATGACAGTTTCCGAAGAATTCGGCGGCGCGAATATGGGTTACCTCGCGCACATCATCGCCATGGAAGAAATTTCTCGCGCTTCCGCTTCCGTTGGTTTGTCTTACGGTGCGCATTCCAATTTGTGTGTGAACCAAATTAATCGCAACGGCAATGCAGAACAAAAAGCAAAGTATTTGCCGAAATTGATTTCTGGTGAACACGTTGGAGCTTTGGCGATGTCTGAGCCGAACGCCGGTTCCGACGTGGTCAGCATGAAATTGCGCGCTGATTTGAAAGGTGACCGTTACGTCTTGAACGGTAACAAAATGTGGATCACCAATGGTCCAGATGCAGACACTTTAGTGGTCTATGCAAAAACGGATTTGGAAGCGGGCCCACGTGGCATGACAGCCTTCATCATCGAAAAAGGCTACAAAGGATTCAGCATTGCACAGAAACTCGACAAACTCGGTATGCGCGGCTCACACACTGGTGAATTAGTATTCCAAGATTGCGAAGTGCCAGTCGAAAACGTACTCGGCGGCGTTGGTAAAGGCGTTAATGTCTTGATGTCTGGTTTGGACTTCGAACGTGCGGTCTTGTCTGGCGGCCCATTGGGCATTATGCAAGCATGTATGGATGTGGTGGTTCCTTATATCCACGAACGCAAACAATTCGGTCAAGCGATTGGTGAATTCCAACTGATGCAAGGCAAGATCGCTGATATGTATTCCACCATGATGGCATGCAAAGCTTACGTCTATGCAGTCGGCGAAGCATGCGTACGTGCTAAAACACCAGAAGCTACACGTGCTTTGCGTAAAGACGCGGCTGGCGCGATTTTGTATTCCGCTGAAAAAGCAACTTGGATGGCAGGCGAAGCGATCCAAACCTTGGGCGGTAATGGCTACATTAACGAATACTCAGTCGGTCGTTTGTGGCGTGATGCGAAGTTGTATGAGATTGGTGCGGGTACCAGTGAAATCCGTCGTATGTTAATTGGACGCGAATTGTTTGCAGAGACTCTTTAAGAAATCAAAACACCTCAACGCCGAGACGCCAAGACGCCGAGAAATTCGAAAACAGAGAAAACCTCTCTTTTAAGGTTTTACTCAGCGTCTCAGCGTCTCGGCGTTGAGGGGTTTTAAAATGATACATTGAACGTATGCCGCAAATTGCTTTTCCAAAACTGTTGTCCTCGCAAATTGCATTCGATATTGCAAGGACCATACTCGACGGTTTTGATAAGCATTACCGCTTGTTCCGTGCGACGACGCAAATGGCGAAGCAGCGTTTTGAACGTGGCGATTGGAAAGCAGCGCAAGAAGATGCACGTGAACGGATCGCTTATTACGACAAGCGCGCCAAAGAATGTGTGCAGATTCTGGAAGATGAATACGACAGCAATGATTTAACGGATGAAGTGTGGCGCGAAGTGAAGCTGCATTACATGGGTTTGCTGATTGATCATTTGCGTCCAGAGCTGGCCGAGACCTTCTTTAATACGGTCTGTACCAAGCTTCTCCATCGCACCTATTTTAATAACGACTTCATTTTTGTGCGTCCGGCAACAGCAACGGATTACATCGAACGCGATGACACGCCAGCGACCTATCGTGTGTATTACCCAGCAGCCGATGGCTTGAGCTTTAGCCTGAAACGTATCGTCACGAACTTCCAATTGCAAACATCGTTCGCGCATCTCGATGCCGATTTGGCGAAAGTTGAAGCGAGCTTGCTCCAACAATTTGGTGACATGCGTTTTGAACCGAATCACCAGTTTCAAGTATTGGCGAGTTTATTCTTCCGCAACAAGGCAGCTTACATCATCGGGAAGAGTATCAACGGCAACCAAGAAATGCCATTCGTGATTCCTATCATTCATAATAAAAATCGTGAATTGATTTTGGACACGGTGCTGTTCGATAATATGCACATCACGATTTTATTTTCGTTCACACGTGCCTACTTTATGGTCGATATGGATGTACCTTCGGCCTACGTGCAGTTCATTCGAAGCATTTTGCCGCGCAAGCCTCGCAGTGAAATTTACACCATGCTGGGTTTGCAAAAGCATGGTAAGAATTTGTTCTATCGTGACTTCCTACATCACCTCAAGTATTCCTCAGACATGATAGAAGCCGCGCCTGGTATTCGCGGTTTGGTGATGCTGGTGTTTGCCTTGCCGTCTTTCCCCTACGTCTTCAAGCTGATCAAAGATAGCTTCCCACCGCCGAAAGAAACGACCAAAGCGCTGATTAAAGAGAAGTATCAACTGGTTAAGAACCATGATCGCGTCGGGCGCTTGGCCGATACCTTAGAGTATTCCGATGTGGCTTTTCCGCGCGCACGCTTTTCCGAAGACTTATTGGCAGAAATTCGTCGCTATGCGCCTTCGATTTTAGAAGTGAGCGATGATGAAGTGATCATCAAACATTTGTACATCGAACGTCGCATGACACCTCTCAATATTTGGCTGACTGAGGCTGAACAAAAAGGCGATGACGCGGCGATGGAACATGCGATTGTAGAGTACGGCAACGCGATCAAAGAATTAGTCGGGGCAAATATTTTCCCCGGCGATATGTTGTACAAGAATTTCGGTGTGACCCGACATAAGCGTGTGGTGTTCTATGACTACGACGAGATCGAAACCATCGTCGACTGTAATTTCAGGAACATCCCGCAACCACGCAATGAAGAAGATGAAATGTCAGCAGAGCCTTGGTACCCGATCGCCAAGAACGATGTGTTCCCAGAACAGTTCGGTACTTTCTTGCTCGGCAATGCTAAGGTCAAGCAGTATTTCATGAAACACCACGCCGACTTGCTGACCGCGCAGTATTGGCAGGAAAGAAAAGACAGAATTGTGAAGGGGAAGGTGGATGATGTTTTTCCATACCCTCAGCAAATTCGATTTATGAATATGTAAATGATTAAAACCCCTCAACGCCGAGGCGCTGAGGCGCAGAGAAAATCGAAGACAGAGAAAACCTCTCTTTTAAGGTTTTACTCAGCGTCTCGGCGCCTCGGCGTTGAGGGGTTTTAAAGGTATCAATAACACAGAAATATTTTGGAGAAAACCATGAATGATCCTATCGTAATCGTCGGCGCTGCACGTACACCTATGGGCGCTTTTCAAAGTGATTTTGCTTCTTTGACAGCGAGTCAACTGGGTGCGGTGGCTATCAAGGCGGCGGTTGAGCGCGCTGGTGTAAAGCCAGAGTTGATCGAAGAAGTCTTGTTTGGTAACTGCTTGATGGCAGGTCAAGGTCAAGCTCCAGCGCGTCAAGCTTTGTTGGCAGCGGGTTTGCCGTTTTCGACCGGTGCTGTGACTTTGTCGAAGATGTGCGGTTCCGCGATGAAGGCCACTATGATGGCTTACGATTCGATTTTGGCGGGCAGCAACGAAGTCATGATCTCTGGCGGTATGGAATCGATGACCAACGCGCCTTACATCATTCCAAAAGCACGTGGCGGCTATCGTATTGGTCACGGCACGATCATGGATCACATGATGCTCGACGGTTTGGAAGATGCATATGATAAGGGTCGTTCCATGGGCACATTCGCAGAAGATTGCTCCAGCAAATATGGCTTCACACGTGAAGCACAAGATGCATTCGCCATAGCTTCCGTCACACGCGCACAAGCCGCAGCAACTAGTGGTGCTTTTGCTTGGGAAATTACACCAGTGACAGTCTCTGGCCGTGGCGGCGATGTCGTCATCGATAAAGATGAAGGCCCATTGAAAGCGAAGATCGATAAGATTCCAAACTTGAAGCCAGCCTTCAAAAAAGACGGCACCATCACTGCAGCATCTTCATCTTCCATTAATGACGGCGCAGCAGCCTTGGTCTTGATGCGAGAATCGAAAGCGAAAGAATTAGGCTTGACACCGATCGCGAAAATTTTGGGTCATGCAACGCATGCGCAAGAACCAGGTTGGTTCACGACAGCACCAGTGGGCTCTATCGAAAAACTCTACAAAAAAGTAGGTTGGACTACTGCTGATGTCGATCTGTTTGAAGTCAACGAAGCCTTCGCCGCTGTGCCTATGGCAGCGATGCATGACCTCGGTATCCCGCACGACAAGATGAACGTGCACGGTGGCGCATGCGCATTGGGTCATCCAATCGGTGCATCAGGTGCTCGTATCATCGTGACGCTGATTGGTGCCTTGAAAGCACGTGGCGGCAAACGCGGCGTGGCTTCCTTGTGTATCGGTGGTGGTGAAGCGACAGCGATGGCGATTGAGTTGGTGTAATTGTTTTACATCCCCTCTCCCGCAAGCGGGAGAGGGCTAGGGTGAGGGTGGTTCAGCACTTGCATAGCGTTCGAAGACAGAGAATGTGAAATTTGAAGATGCTGGTTCTTAAGTGCTGTGAACGAAACTGAACGCCCCTCATCCCCGACCCTTCTCCCGCTTACGGGAGAAGGGAGTTTGAAATAAATAAGTAGGAAAAGCGGAGTAACAGCAATGCCCACAGCTTTAATCATCGGTGCCTCACGTGGAATCGGATACGAATTCGCACGCCAATATAAAGCCGCAGGGTGGCGCGTGATTGCGACTGCGCGCACGTCCGAGGGTTTGGATAAGCTGAAAAGCCTGGGCTGCGAAACGATACCGATGGATGTGAATAATCTCAATGATTGTGCTGGTTTAGGTTGGCGTCTTGATGATGAAAAAATCGATGCGGCGATTTTGAATGCTGGTGTTCTAGGGACTCGCACACAAGGCTTGCAAACACCGTTTCAACCTAGTTTTGACGAGGTCATGCATACCAATGTGTTAGCCGCTATGCGCATCTTGCCCATCGTATTGCCATTGGTCGAAAACGCGGCGGGAAAATTGGCGGTGCTGTCTTCGACTATGGGATCGATTGGCTCGCGTGAAAATAATTCGTCTTGGTTATATCGCGCCAGTAAAGCAGCTTTGAATTCCGTTTTGAAGGATGTATCGCTCAGTGCACAGAAAGCGACTTGCATCGCCTTTCATCCAGGATGGGTTCAGACCGATATGGGCGGGGCAGGTGCGGAAATCAGTGTCGAAGTCAGCGTTGCTGGAATGAGGCAAGTGATTGCGGACAGCGGTCAGGCTCAGAATGGGCAGTTTTTGAGTTATGACGGATCGCAGTTGGTTTGGTAATTAAAGAAAACCCCTCAACGCCGAGACGCAGAGGCGCTGAGACAATCGAAAACAGAGAAAAACTCTCTTTTAAGATCTTCCTCTGCGCCTCAGCGTCTCGGCGTTGAGGGGTTTAAAAAATATTCGTAAACAGGTAAGAACATGCAACTAACATCAGAACATGAAATGATCCGCGATGCGGTGCGTAGCTTTGTGCAAGAGCGCATTACGCCGAATGCCGCGCGTTGGGATAAAGAGCATCACTTCCCCGCAGAAGAACTCAAAGAATTGGCGGCGATGGGTGCGTATGGCGTGGCGGTTCCAGAAGAATTGGGCGGCGCTGGTATGGACTATCTTTCACTGGCTTTGGTGTTGGAAGAAATCGCTGCTGGTGATGGCGGAACGTCCACTGTCGTATCGGTGAATAATTGTCCTGTTTGTAGTATCGGCATGATGTATGCCAATGCACAGCAAAAAGAACAATGGTTGCGCCCACTCGCCAGTGGCGAAAAACTCGGCGCTTTCTGTTTAACGGAGCCGCACGCTGGTAGCGATGCGGCTGACCTGCGCACAACGGCAAAGCGTGAAGGCGACGAGTATGTGCTGAATGGTGTGAAGCAATTCATCACCAGCGGTAAGCACGCCGATGTCGCGATCGTGATGGCAGTGACCGATAAAGCCGCAGGCAAGAAAGGCATCAGCGCTTTCTGGGTTGATACCAAGACTCCAGGTTATATCGTTGCCAGCCTCGAACATAAAATGGGACAACACTCCTCAGACACAGCACAAATTTTGTTCGAAAATTGCCGCATCCCTGCAGCCAATTTAATCGGTCAAGAAGGCATGGGCTACAAGATCGCTTTGTCAGGCTTGGAAGGCGGTCGCATCGGTATCGCTTCGCAATCAGTCGGTATGGCACGTGCTGCATTTGAAGCAGCCCTGACTTATGCGAAAGACCGTCGGACTTTTGGTAAGCCTATTTTTGAACATCAAGCGGTGCAATTCCGCTTGGCCGACATGGCGACACAAATTGAAGCCGCACGTCAATTGATCTGGCATGCAGCGAGCATGAAAGACGCCGGCAAACCATGTTTAAAAGAAGCCGCGATGGCCAAATTGTTTGCGTCCGAAATGGCAGAGAAAGTGTGTTCTGATGCCATCCAAATTCACGGTGGCTATGGCTATGTGAGCGACTTCCCAGTCGAGCGCATTTATCGCGATGTGCGTGTGTGCCAGATCTATGAAGGTAGTTCGGACATCCAGAAGATTTTGATTGGCCGTGGGTTGATGGATTGAGTTTTTAGCCGGTATTGATTGATGTTTCGCAGCTTTAGCTTAGCTGGGAATTGATTAACCGTCATTCCCGCGAAAGCGGGAATCCATCTTCTTTTTTTTGGTTTTGATTTGAGTATTTTTGAAATTTGTAGAACGACACTGGATTCCCGCTTTCGCGGGAATGACAGAAACAAAGTGCGCCGTGCATTATTCAACTGCAAGAGATCATGAAGTGAACAAAGGAGTAGCAATGAACAAACGCATCGAATATTGGTTTGACTACGTTTCACCTTATGCCTACTTAACCACGCAAGTGATCGAGGAGTTGGCGGCGAAGTATGGTTATGAAATTGACTGGAAACCCGTCTTGCTGGGAGTCGTTTTTAAAACGACCAACTCCAGTCCATTGACGATGCGCCCACCGATCATGGCGTCTTATCACAAGCATGATATGGAACGTTCAGCGCGTTATGCGGGGATTCCTTTTATTTTGCCAGAACCATTTCCGATCAATACGCAAAACACAGCACGTGTGTGCTTGTGGATGAAAGAAGTTGCGCCGAGCCGCGTCGGTGAATTCACCCGCGCCGTGACCAAGGCTTACTTCTCAGGCCCGGCTGGTATGAATGATATTGCTTGGCTAGCCGAGTTTGTGAGCGCCATGGGACTCGATGGTGAAGCAGCAGCAGCGGCCTGCAAAGATGAAAAATACAAAGCGCAATTGGCAGCAGCCTGCGAAGAAGCGGTCAGCAAAGGCGTGTTTGGCGCGCCATGGATGATCGTTGATGGTGAACCGTTCTGGGGCAATGATCGTTTGCCGCAATTAGAAAAATGGTTGGCCACGGGTGGATTTTGATTTTGAAATAAAACCTCTCAACGCCGAGGCGCAGAGACTCGGAGGAA
>CALKVB010000110.1 GCA_937996605.1 uncultured Oxalobacteraceae bacterium
CTTCACACAAATTTAACACAACAATCGTTGTGTTACTCTGAGCAAACCTGGTCTAGACAGCCCTAAACGGCTTCTGGGCCAGTTTCACCGGTACGAATCCGTATCACTTGTTCGACGTTCTGCACGAATATTTTACCGTCACCAATCTTGCCGGTATGCGCCGCTTTGATGATGGCATCAACCACATCATCACAAACCTTGTCATCGACCACCACTTCGACTTTAATTTTAGGTAAGAAGTCGACGACATATTCAGCGCCGCGGTACAACTCTGTGTGACCTTTTTGTCGTCCAAAGCCTTTAACCTCGGTCACGGTCAAACCCGTCACACCAACCTCTGCCAAACCTTCTCTGACCTCGTCTAACTTAAAGGGTTTAATGATTGCTGTAATTTGTTTCATGAAATACTCCGTCCCTATCGTTTATTTTAAATCAAACTTAATTCAAACTTAATCTCTGAATTTCGACGTAATCGGATAGCGCCAATCACGACCGAATGCTCGATGCGTAATGCGAATGCCCACCGGTGCTTGCCGACGTTTGTATTCGTTAATTTTAATTAAACGCGTGATTCTTTCAACATCTGCCTCACTGTAGCCAGCAGCAATGATCTCAGCACGCGATTGGTTTTCTTCCATATAGCGCTGCATAATGCCATCCAAAATATCGTATGGTGGAAGACTGTCTTGGTCTTTTTGATCTGGACGCAATTCTGCAGATGGTGGTCGCGTAATGATACGTTCTGGAATCACATCTGACACTGAATTACGATAGGCACACAAGCGGTACACCATGGTTTTCGCGATATCCTTAATCACCGCAAAACCACCGGCCATATCACCATACAAAGTGCAATACCCTACCGCCATTTCACTCTTATTACCCGTCGTCAGAACAATAGAGCCATATTTATTCGACATCGCCATCAAAATGGTGCCACGGATACGCGCTTGAATATTCTCTTCCGTTGTATCTTCCTTCAGCCCAGCAAACTCTTGACTCAAGGTATTGCGGAATGCAGTGAAGCATTCGTTGATAGAAATCTCGTCATAACGAACACCTATGCGTTTTACCATCTCACGAGAATCCAACCATGAAATATCGGCGGTATAAGGCGAAGGCATCATCACCGCCCGAACTTTGTCGGCACCCAATGCGTCAACTGCAATTGCCAACGTCAAAGCAGAATCAACACCCCCAGAAAAGCCAATTAAGACACTAGGGAAACCATTTTTACTTACATAATCTCGCACGCCGAGAACTAAAGCTTGATAGATCTGCGCCTCAATTGATAGTGCAGGTTCGCACATTGCTGGCTGTGGTACACCATCGACAAAGTCAATCAATGCTAACTGCTCTTCACAGTGCTTCATTTGCAGCGCACAGCGCCCTTCTTTATCCAGAACAAACGAATTACCATCAAAAATCAACTCATCTTGTCCGCCCAGTAGATTGGCATACACAATGCTCATCCCGGTGGCGCAAACATGCTTGCGCATCACATCAAATCGTAACTGCTCTTTTTTTAAGTGAAAGGGCGAACCATTTGGCACCAATAACACTTGAGCACCCGCGCCTCGTGCCTGCAAGGGCGCAGCAGCAGTCCATGTATCCTCACAGATATTGATGCCGAAGCGCGTGCCTTTGACATCAAAGACCACCGGCTGATTGCCCGCATCAAAATAGCGTTTTTCATCGAACACCATATCGTTCGGTAAGGCATGTTTACAATAGCTCGCTAACACGGTGCCATTCAATAAAACGGAAACCGCGTTATAGTGTGCATGACCGTCTTGATGGGGATGGCCAACCAACACATGCAAACCGCTCAATTCAGCGAGTTCTTTTGTCAAACGAGATAAGGTTTCTTCGGACTGCACGTAAAAGCCTGCTCGCAACAAAAGATCCTCTGGGGGATAGCCAACCAAGGACAACTCAGGTGTGACCAAAATATCGGCCCCTGCCGCATGAGCCTGACGTGCGAGATCAAGAATTTTTGCGGCATTGCCAGTAAGATCACCGACAATACTATTCATTTGTGCAATAGCAATTTTTACCGTCATACGTATTTACCGAAAGCTATGAATTCTGAAGACCGACATTATCGCATGCAGCTGCTTGATTCTCTATCAGAGATTCGACAACAAGATTGGGACAGTCTGATTAAGCTGCAAAATCAGTCAACTCCATTCTTGAGCTACGCTTTTCTATCCGCTTTAGAAACCTCGGGTTCAGCATCGCCTGATACCGGCTGGACTTGTCGCTTTCTTTGTCTCTGGAGAGATCAAGAACTTGCTGCGGCTCTGCCACTCTATGAAAAGATGCACTCTTATGGCGAGTATGTGTTCGACTGGGCTTGGGCCAACGCTTATCGTCAACATGGTTTAGATTACTATCCCAAGCTTCTCTCTGCCATTCCTTTCACACCAGTCAGCGGCAATCGATTACTTGCGATAGACGATGCCGCTCGTCACGGACTTATCCAGGCGATCAAACACATCAGTCAACTTGATTTATATTCATCGGCCCATATTTTGTTTTTGCCGCAGAATGAAGCACTGCAGATGCAAGAAAATGGCTTCCTAATACGGGAAGGTGTGCAATTCCATTGGCAAAACCAAGGATACAAAAACTTCGAAGAGTTCCTCGCGTGCCTCGAATTCAAAAAACGAAAGAACATTCGCGCCGAACGACGCAAGGTACAGGAAGCGGGGGTGAGTTTTCGACATCTTTCAGGAAATCAAATCCAAACTGAAGACTGGGAGTTTTTCAAAACCTGCTATGACAATACATACGCACAACACCATTCTTCACCTTATTTGAATCTAGATTTTTTCCTTTCGATTGGCCAGTCAATGCCCGGCCAGATTCATTTAATTTTAGCCTACCGAAACGATAAACCTATCGCTGCGTCTCTCTTGATACACGATGAAAAAGTACTCTTCGGCCGCTATTGGGGCTGTACTGAATACCTTCCTTGTTTGCATTTTGAGACTGCCTACTATCAAGCCTTAGAATTTTGTATCGAGAAAGGTATTCAAAGGTTCGAGGGAGGCGCCCAAGGCGAACACAAAATGGCACGTGGTTTTTTACCCCATACCACCTATTCAGCGCACTTTTTACAGGAACCGATGTTTTACGACGCCGTTGGAGACTTTTTGCGCAGAGAGAAACACGGGATTGCTGAATACATCGATGAATTACGAGAACACTCACCGTTTAAGTAAAGGAAACTGATTTTTTCGGCAAAAAAACGCTCATTTGCAACATTAATTGCCGCAAAAACGAAGACCACTTCTTTAATTACTGTTAAATACTTTAGAATGTGCAGATGCAAAAGAGCGCTATCAATTGAATAATAATTACAGCAACCCTCATTGATCGCAATTAAACACCCCCAATTTAGCTAACAATGATTCAAAACCACCACTTATCGAATGCTGCAGCGCAAAGCAAGGCTCCCATGCGCCGCATCGGTCGTTTCACCATTACTGATAAGCTTGGCAGTGGTTCGAATGGCAACGTCATGCTAGGTCATGACCCGGTGATTGATCGTCCCGTTGCGATCAAGATCTTGAATAATCCAAGTGGTGCCTCCGACAAAAAACAACGAGAACAGCAATTTATGAATGAGGTTC
>CALKVB010000111.1 GCA_937996605.1 uncultured Oxalobacteraceae bacterium
CCGCATATTGGCTTTGTTGAGCGCGATAGTTACGAGCTGTACTTCGGCACCGCATTCAAGAATCTCATTGAGTACGCGAAGTCTGCCACCTAATTTTGAAACGAAAGTAGTGTCTACCGCCGGCATTATTCGCGCAGCCTGCGCATTCGCTGCTCTTCAATTCGCTTTTCAGCTAGAATGCTTTTTCCCCTGACCTTTGTGATGAGATCGAAATGACATTGACTGTGATTCTGAATTTGCTGATTGCTAGCGTCCTATTAGGTCTACTGTATTGGATGCAGCAGCAACACTGGTCCTTCACAAAACGTGTGTTTGCTGCGCTTGGTCTCGGCATCACTTTGGGTGCAGGTTTTCAATTCGCCTATGGTTTAAACTCAGAGGTCATCAAGGCCAGCAATATTTGGCTTGATGTGATTGGTAGCGGCTACGTGAAGCTATTGCAGATGGTAGTGATACCGCTCATTATGGTCTCGATAATCAGTGCTATCTTAAAGTTAAAGGACGTCAGTTCACTTGGGAAGATCAGCACGCTCACCATTGGCACCTTGATTTTGACGACTGTGATTGCTGCTTGCATTGGTTTACTCATGGCAAATACGTTTCATCTCACGACCATTGGTATTACACAAAATGCTGCTGAGCTCGCACGCGGCGAATACCTAAACAGTAATTTGTCGAACGCGCAAGCCCTGTCAATTCCGAATATCCTGCTGAGTTTTATTCCGGAAAATCCCTTCTTGGATATGACTGGGGCCCGTAAGACTTCAACCATTGCTGTGGTGATTTTCTCTATCTTTATCGGTGTAGCCGCCACAGGTATCGCCGAAAAGAAACCACAAATATTTGCTTCCTTTTCAGGCTTTATCGAAGTGGCACAAACTATCGTGATGCGCTTAGTCACTTTAATTTTACGCCTCACACCTTTCGGTGTTTTCGCTCTCATGACACAAGTGGTTAGCAAATCTAATCAGCAAGATATTCTTAATTTGATCAACTTTGTGGCTGCTTCATATTGCGCAATTTTCTTGATGTTCGGCGTGCATTTAGCGATTGTCGCTGCTTGTGGTTTAAATCCCAAGCATCACGCTCAAAAGATTTTACCGGTCTTGCTGTTCGCGTTCACTTCACGTACAAGCGCGGGCTCTATCCCACTCAATGTCAAGACTCAAACTAACCGACTTGGCATTCCCGAAGGTATCGCTAATTTTTCTGCTTCTTTCGGAGCAGCGATGGGTCAGAATGGCTGTGCGGGAATTTACCCAGCCATGTTGGCATTCATGATTGCCCCATCTCAAGGCATAGACCCACTCTCATTTTCCTTCTTGACCTCACTACTTGCTATCATCGCCATCGGATCGGTGGGTGTTGCAGGTGTCGGCGGCGGCGCTACGTTCGCGGCCTTAATCGTACTTTCATCACTGAATTTACCAGTTGCTTTGGCCGGATTATTGATTTCGATTGAACCACTGATAGACATGGGGCGTACGGCTCTCAACGTCAGTGGTTCCATCACAGCTGGCACCGTCACGAGTCGACTGATGGGAACCACCGATCGCGAGACTTTCAACAGCATGGCAGAACAAAGTCTCGATGACGCCAATGATAAAGAGTGACAGGTTTTCATACATGGTGGTCTGTTGGCAATAGCTTACTGCGTCAGCCTGACAGGAAATCTGGATCACGATTTAGCGCGATTTTTCCCCGATTGCACGGCAATCTAGGTGCCAACAAACACATGTAATTTGGAAGAAGTGTGTGAATTTTTTTCGATTGGGTGTAATCGATCAAATATCTCTCGCTTTAAATGTTATTCAAAAGACGGAATAGCGGTTTATATTCGTTTTAATGCAGTGTTCAAAGCTCAGTACTAAAAGCTCAATATTTTCGCCTTCAATGAGTCACGATTTTATAATTTTGCGGTCGAAGCTAATTCACTATGACAGTCCCAATGCCGTTCAGTTAAGTTCAATGTGCCGCAGTATCGTCTCTAAGTAGACAGGGTTACTGTGTCTTTAGGCTCCTACGCAACCTAGGATAACGCCCGCTCGGGAACGACAAGCCTTGAAGCTCTACTCTTAACTAAACATCATTACTGCGCGAGCTCATCCTTTCCCCCTTATTTCTTCCTTATTTCCCCCATCGTTCTGAGAAAAATAATCAGCAAGAAATCTACCTTTACTCAGCTCGAGACAACCCCGAAACCCTACAAACCATCGAAATCTAGATCATATCTACGCTAACAAAAATCTCATCGTCAGCTCAGTTAGAACATAGATTTATGGCAAGCCACCTTCAACTGCGAAATCTAAGATCAATCTCCCTCGCCTTTCGCACACCTATTTCACTTTCACTCGATACTTGAACTCTCTCTTTGAGCTTTACTAAATACGCTTACTTGGATAAGCAAAATTAACGAAACTCAGCCAAAGAAACCAAGTTAAGTATTGCTTCAAAATCATTCACCACCCTCTATTTTTTATTTTCACGATGACACAACAAATCCATTGAGCAAAAAAAAACCGCACACCTAAGTGTGCGGTTTTTAACTCTAGTTCACTATCCGAAGATAGCTATCTTAAAAGATTAGAACTTTTTGTTGTACTCAACTGTGAAACGCAAGAAGCGTGGAGCTACACGTTGAGTGATCATGCCGTATGTTGCACTGCGGTTAACACCACTGTTGTACGCAGAGTTGTACTTAGTTGGCGTATCAAAGTTGAACACGTTGAACAAGTCAGTACGCAAAGACAAATCTTTGAATGCAGCTGGACGATATACAACGTTCATATCAAACCATTTTTCCCATGGATAGTTACCGATAGTACCACGTGGGTGCAATGTATTCTCAGAACGCAATGTTGCGCCGAAGCAGTAACGAGTTGCATTGCTGTAGTTTGGTGAATCACCTGGGTTTGGATGTGAACCCAAGCAGTCACGTGGACGACCTTGAGCAAAACCAGTAACCACACCAACAGACAACTCTGGTGTCACTTCGTAGAAACCAAACGCTTTAACTTGGATAGTACGGTTGTTTGGCAACAGACCATTCGCACCTTCTAACTGTTCAGCATAGTCATAAGTTTGAGTCGTTGCAACGTCGCCTTGTCCTGTGTTCAAATCAGACAAAGTTTGACCTTCTGTATTACCTTTAGAGTGTTGGAAGGTTACGTTGACTTTACCATACCAGCCGTTACGCAATGGATGTTCAGCGAAGATGTCCAATGCAGTGTATTTACGTTCAACTTTCGGGAAACCACCCATGTCTGCTGCTGTCAACACTGTCTTAGTGTACTTACCGTCACCAGCGTAGTCGATCATGAAAGTGTTAGTTTCACCTGGGTTAAACATCCAGCAACCACCGCTAAACGCATCACCTTTGATGTTGTTCTTAGCTGCGTAACGAGCAAACATACGGTCATCGCAAACGTCATCGATCGTGGAGATCAAAGTACGATATGTGAATTTACCACCGATTTGCAAGTTTTGAGAAACAGCTTTTTCGAAACCGAAGTTGATCTCATCTTGGTATGCTGGCTTGATATCTTTTGCAACAACAGAGTTAGGATCTTTTGGTTGACCCAATTCGTTATTTGCGGACACTTTACCAGTGATTGCCTTCAAGCCAGTTGGCTGACCGTTGGAATCTGTACCAGTGTATGTGTAGTAGATATTGTAGTTACGTGAACCGTTCGCTGTACGCAAAGCGATTGAAGATGGAATTGGTACTGAGTAACGACCCAAGCTACCATAAACCTTCAAAGATGCATCGCTATTAACGTCCCATACTGCAGACAAACGTGGCAAGATTTGGTTCTTCATATCGATGAACTTAACCTTGTCAGAGTTCGCATTGTAGAACTGTTCGTTACGAATACCACCAGTGATCAACACGTCTTTAGTGACTTGGAAACGATCTTCCAAGTATTGCGCAGATTGACCTGCGTACGCATTAGACAAAGTACCAGAGAACACTTGAGATACGAAGAAACCTTGCGCTGCCAAGCCACCGTACTGTGTCAACGCAGGAATTGTACCGCCTGGAACTGGTTGTGCCACATTTGGTGTTGGCGTGAAGCCATAGGACCACAAGTAACCACCAGCCAAATCTGTACCAGCGTTGATAGAGTCAGTTTCGCTCTTATCGATACCACCACGGATTGTATGACGACCTAATTTGTATTCGACGTCGAAACGGTAAGACTTAACTTTGTCTTCCGCGCCGCTGAATGGCAACGCGCCATAAATTTGTGGGCTGCTGTAGTTCAAGCCTGGTACACGTGCTTCTACGCCAGAAGTTGTACCTGGAATATTAACGAAACCACCTGGAACGATAATGTGTTTGGACACTGACTCACCAGCAACCGCAGTTACGGTCAAGTTGTCAGTCAAGTTACCAACGTAACGCAAGAATTTGATTTGCGCATTGTTTGTACCATCTTCTGTATGTGTACTAGACACAACATTAGTGCCAGCGACTTTCGTTGTGTAATCATAAGAGTACAAACGAGAATCTGTTTTTGGCAATTGGCCAACCATGTTCAATTCGATTGCATGGTTGTCAGTAATTTGCCAGTTTAAGTTACCGTAGTACTTCATCTCTTCAGATTCTGTACGAGCATAACCATTACGAGACAATGTTGTACTTGTGCGGCCACCGTTAACGAAATTGCTCTTAGTATTAGTGCTATCAACAGCCAAGAACATGAACAATTTATCTTCGATCAAAGAACCACCCAAGTATGCAGCCATTTTCTTGGTTGTTGATTGATTGTCTTCACGACGCAAGTTCAAGGTGCCGTCAGTTGCTTTTGTTACAGGCACACCGATCACTGGATAGATAACATTCTTAGAGCGTGCAGAAGTACCTGCTGGTGTCAATGCAAAAGATGCACCTGTCTCCCAGTTATTTGTACCACGCTTACCTGTTGTATTAACTACACCACCAACAGAACGACCGAATTCAGCGCCGAAACCACTTGTCAAAATTTCTGAGTTAGAAATCGCACCGAAAGGCATTTCAGTTGCGCCCAAACCTGTATTCGGATTGGTGACAGGGAAACCGTTGATGTAGTAGGAGTTTTCTGTAACTGCGCCACCACCGATGGATGCACCACCTGCATAGGTTGGGTCGCGACGTGTTGTGTTTGGAGCCAAAGCGATAATACCGTCAGTAGACTGTGGTACTGGCAATTTAGCCAATTGCTTTGCTGTGAAAACTGCACCGTTAGTCGCGTTAGACACGTCGATACGTGAGCGGCTACCAGAAACTGTCACTGTTGCTACGCCAGTTGTAGGAGCCAAGAATTGTGCTTCAACACCTTGACCAGCCAACACTTCGAGCTCTTCCGTACCAACAACGCTGCTACCTTTACTGATCGTTACTTGGTAGCGACCTGGTTGCAATGCTGTGAATTGGAACTTACCAGTTTCGTCAACTGCGATTGTACGAGTTTGGTTAGTACCCAAGTTCTTTGCTGTAACAGAAGATGCACGGCCTGGTGTGAGCTTACCATATACTGTACCAACAGCATTGGATTGCGCCATGGCTGGCAATTCTACGAGTGCCGTCAAAGAGGCAGCGCTAAAGGCAATGGTAAGTGCCCGCGCGATGATAGTTTTCTTAAACATGTGTTTCCTAAAATGTAAGCTTTTCGGGTAGATCGGCTTGGGTAAAACTGCGCGCTCTTGACGATCCTTAAACACGTATTCTTACCCTACTTTGTTTTCGTCCTATCAACTTTTACGTTGATAATCTTTTTTGTGATTTTGATGCGATCGTGAAAATCACCTAAAACGATGGTTACAAGATCGGGGTACATGAGACCATAATCGATCAAAACGTGTCAACCTTGGAAACGTCTGAGGTGCAAAATTACAACGACTGAAGACCAATCTTTCACTTGAAGAATGGCTTCAGGCAAGGATTTTCTCGGATTCACTGCTTTTTTGTTTAGCTATCGGACGCAAAAAAACCAGTAACCATCAAACAATATTTGAGGAGTTATTAATTTTATTTTGATGAGATGCTGGTAGCGCAAAAAGGAATAAAATGACTTCTTAACTTACATTGCGTGAATTTAAATGGCGTATGTTTTTCATTTATATTGCTTTAATTGCACTAGCCAGCGTAATTTCGAACACTAAATGAATTGGATCTGAGCATCTGCAATTCCAATCAAGTTGAGTGCATCTGAAATTCCCGTCGGATTCACCAAGCTTGCCAATTTCATACCATTTGTGATGGATTCTTCGCTACTTAAATAATTCAATCCCCACTGCACTGCAAATAGATCTGACAACATTCCCTTGTTATCAAGCAAATCTGCAACCCATCCCCACTCAGCATTACCTTTAAATGTATGTGCGGTGTCAATAATGGTGTGCACCATTGAACCTTTGCTTTCTTTTCCTGAGTCCAATTGCGTAGTCCAATACGTCATGCCTTCTGGGTCGGCACCGTCTTTCCGTCCGAGCGCATTTTTGTAAATCAAGTTCACAAATTCAGTGCTCGACATTCCTGAGCGATAACCGGTTAACTCCGGAAAACTAATCGCCGCGCTGTAGAAGGCGTTACCTACTTGCTCCAAAGTCATACCTGCTTTCATTTGGGAGATCCAGTAATTCAGTCCATTTGCTTCAGGAATTCGATTGAAATAGGCGACGTAAAGGTCTTCTAGATTTTTCAAAGATCGGAAGAGCACACGTCTG
>CALKVB010000112.1 GCA_937996605.1 uncultured Oxalobacteraceae bacterium
CTTCCGATCTGCGCAATGCCATCACCAAAATCGACACCTGTGATCAATGAGGTAGGGTCTCCAAAAGTGCCATCATTCAGACCTGCTAAGAAACACCCTATGCGTCCAATTACTGTTCCAAGCAAAATCGGTAGCACAAAGTAGTCACCGGTTGATTTATTTTGATGTAAGAGTTTCTTCGCAATCTCTACACCAAGCAGACCTCCGAGCAAGCCCCCCACGATCGATTGACCCGAGAAAATGAGCGCCATATTTGTGGACATATCTTTCCACAGATGCGGAAATTCTAGCCAAAACACCAGTTTATTGCCGAGCGCTGCGCCTAAAATACAAGCGACAATCACACCAAAATGACTTTTGTCTAATAGGCCGGGCTGAGTAAGCTGAGAACGCTGTATGCGATAGACTTGTATCCCGATTGCTATCGCTAACCATTCGAAGAAAAAGTGAACGATATGAGCAGTATTGGGCGAAAGAACGAAACTCTTCATTGCTCAAAAAATCTCCGGATCAAGAGGTGTTCCCAGCAAGCTATTTTTGAGCGGGATCTGCGGACTGCGTTTGATCACTGTCCTTCGAATGAAGAAGTTTAATACTTTTCGCGATTTTTGGTACCAGCCATCCGAGAACAACACTTAAGATAATGCCTAATATAGCAAGTCCCAAAGTGCCCAAGGCGTTTGGATTTTCTGTATTAACGGAGACCGATGCCAAACCAACTGCGCCACAAATGCCAAAACCTATCGTTAAAATCATGCAAAGGATGATCAGGATAACTTTGAATGTATTGATGAGCAGAGATTTAATCATCATGGTCTAATAATTCTAAATAAAATTAGAGATGTTAATGGGTAGTATTTTAAGATCAATCTTGGGTCGGGCATAAGTGATCACTAATGAATCCGTCCATTTTATGCGATTTTTTTAAGAAAACCATCGAGCACCTGTTGTTTGTTCAAGATTTATGATCAAGAAGAAGGCAGCCAAATGAGCACGTCCAGATCTCAATACCTAACGCATCAAGAATACATCGCAGCGATGCCAGTAGATGTGCAAACTATCTTGCGCCAAGTGCAGGCGCTGGTGGAGCAAGTCTTGCCGGAAGCGGAACCTTGCATCAGCTACGGCATGCCCGCTTATCGTTTGCAAGGTGAAGGCCGCAAGACGAGAGTCTTTTTTTACTTTGCGGCTTTCAAAAAACATCTAGGCGTGTATCCACCAGTCAATCAAGATGTGAAGCTAATCGCAGAGTTGGCGCCGTATCGCAATGAAAAAGGGAATCTGGCGTTTAGTTTTCAAGAGTCGATTCCCTATGATTTGATACAACGTGTGGCTTTGGCATTGCAGAGGGAATATCGTGAGCTGTAACTATGCCTCTGTAAACATTACTTATCCTTCTGGTTTTTTACACCTGCAATTTTGATCGGTAGTAGGCTCTGTGGAAGTAATTTATCGTCTGCCAATTGACCATGTTGGTTGTTGCCCCAAACGTAAAGTTCACCCTCTTGATTCATCGCGATTGCAAAATCATAACCCGCAGCGACGGCACTCCATACTTGCTGCTTGTCGACCAATTTCGGTTTGGAATGGTGTGATTGTTCGCTGTCTAAGCCTAGTGCCTTGGTGGTGTTTAGACCCCAAGACCAAAGGCTCCCATCGCGAGCAATAGCGATCGTAAACCCCGTGCCGATTGCCACATCGATCCAAGTTTGTTGATTCAACTCTTCGACATTATTCGCTTCGATTGGCAGTGTTTGTTGGTATGGATCGTCGTCGCCATTGCCGAGTTCTCCGTACTGGTTGCGACCATAACCCCACATCTTGTGATGCTCATCCAATGCGATCACATGTTTTGCGTTGTCTCGGCAATACACGCGTTGCATTTTAGTAGATGTCGGTACCCGCACCAGATTGATGAACAGCGAGTTAGGAAGCGTATTACCTTCGTGCACCACATTGCCGTTGAAAGCGAGTTTGCCACTGGGCTCGCTGCGCCACCAATTTCCTTGCATATCAATCGCGTCGAACCTGCCTTCAGCCACACAGAAATCACGCCATTGGCTAGCGACACTCATGGGTTTTAATTCAATCTGCGCGAGTTCACGTTTGCCGTTTTGGTTGAGGTTTCCTTTGAAAAAATCGGTATCTTGCCACGCCCAGAGTTGCCCAGAATTTTCGATGCCCACGCTGAGCCCCCAATGTTCTTCTACTTTACGCCAACGTTTGTCTGAGAGCACAGCGAAGTATTTTCCAGGGGACGGACTAATTTGATTTTGATCGTCAGCGAAGCCTCGTCGCCATAGTTGCCCATCTTGGGTGATCAAATAAGAGGCGGTACTGCCTGTATGAATCGCCAGAACTTGGGCAGGAGTTTGCAATGGCAAAGGGTGGTTAATGTCCCCTATATCGTTTCTGCCAAGCTTGGCGTCTTCATTTTCACCCCAACCGTAGACTTTATCGTCGTCAGCAAGGAACAAAGCATGATGATTACCTACACTCAAGATTCCCGGACGGTGGGTCGCGATAAAGGCCGGTGTTTCTGGAATCACTGGAGCTTGGACTGCGGCCACAGGTTTAGCCCTGTGGCGCGACATGTATTGCAGACTGAGAACTCCTAACACGCAAAGACAGGAAAGAATGATGATTAATTTACGCATATATCTCCTGACTTTACTGTGAGGCGTCGTTTGGTCTTCGACTAGTTGTTTGCTGCTTTGCTACGCGCCACATGCAACTTCTTATAACTATCAATCAAGCGCTGGTGGCGATCCAAACCCTCCAGTTTCATACTGGTAGGTGTCAAGCCATAGAATCGTACACTGCCTTCCAATGAGCCGTAGACAGCATCCATGCGCTCGTTACCAAACATGCGACGGAAGTTGTGTTCGTAGTCGTCGTGGTCGAGCTCATCGCTTAACTCAACTTCTAACACCACATTTAAGGCTTGATAAAACAAGCCACGATCGACGGTGTTGTCATTGTATTGCAAGAAGCTTTGCACTTGTTCTTGTGCGGTTTCGAATTCCTGCAAGGCGAGATTGATCAGCAATTTGAGTTCGAGCACTGTCAGTTGTCCCCACACCGTGTTTTCATCGAATTCGATGCCGATCAAGGTGGCGATGTCACTGTATTCGTCGAGCTCATTATTTTCCAAGCGTTCGAGCAAGGCGTCGAGTGCATCGTCGTCGAGACGATGCAAATTCAAAATATCTTGGCGGAACAAAAGAGATTTGTTGGTGTTATCCCAGATTAAATCTTCAACAGGATACACTTCAGAATAGCCAGGCACGAGTATGCGGCATGCAGTTGCACCGAGTTGGTCATACACGGCTTGATACACTTCTTTACCCATGTCAGCGAGGATGCCAAACATCTTGGCTGCTTCTGCGGCGTTGGCATCCTTGCCCTCGCAAGTGAAATCCCATTCGACGAATTCGTAATTTGCCGTGGCGCTGAAAAAGCGCCATGAAACGACACCGCTAGAGTCGATGAAATGTTCAACAAAATTATTTGGCTCGGTGACCGCGTTGCTGACAAAAGTCGGTGCGGGCAAATCGTTCAAGCCTTCGAAACTGCGACCTTGCAATAGTTCAGTCAAGCTACGCTCTAACGCAACTTCAAAACTAGGATGCGCACCAAAAGACGCGAAAACACCACCAGTGCGAGGGTTCATCAAGGTCACGCACATGACCGGATATTGACCACCGAGTGAAGCATCTTTCACCAACACAGGGAAACCTTGTTCTTCTAGACCCTGAATGCCAGCAAGGATGCCGGGATATTTCGCAATCACTTCTGGTGGAACATCGGGTAAAGTGATTTCACCTTCAAGAATTTCGCGTTTGACCGCGCGTTCGAAAATTTCGGAGAGACATTGCACTTGCGCTTCGGCTAGGGTATTGCCCGCACTCATACCATTACTGGCGAACAGGTTTTCTACCAAGTTGGATGGGAAGTAAACCGTTTCACCATCGGATAAACGTTCGAACGGCAAGCTGCAAATACCGCGTTCTACGTTGCCTGAATTAGTGTCGATCAGATGCGAGCCCCGTAGTTCTTTGTCGGGGTTGTAAATTGCCATGCTGTAGGCATCCAAAATCTCTTTTGGTAATGCGTCTTTTTTGCCAGGCTTAAACCATTTCTCGTTGGGATAATGCACGAACTCTGCATTGGCGATATCTTCGCCCCAGAAAGATCCTGCGTAAAAATGGTTATTGCTCAGACGTTCGATGTATTCGCCGAGGGCGGAAGCTAAAGCACTTTCTTTGGTTGCGCCTTTGCCGTTAGTAAAGCACATCGGTGAATGTGCATCGCGAATATGTAAAGACCAAACATTAGGAATAATATTGCGCCACGATGCGATTTCGATCTTGATGCCGAGCCCTGCTAATAAGCTAGACATGTTCGAAATGGTTTGTTCCAGCGGCAGGTCTTTGCCGAGGATATACGTAGCGCTATCGCCTTCGGGTTTGACCGTGAGCAATGCCTGTGCATCGGCATCTAAGTTCTCGACTTCTTCGATGATAAATTCTGGACCTTGTTGTACGACTTTCTTTACCGTGCAGCGATCAATCGACCGCAAAATTCCTTCTCTATCTTTGGCCGAAATGTCCGACGGTAATTCGACTTGAATCTTAAAGATCTGTGCATAACGATTTTCAGGATCAACGATATTGTTTTGCGACAGACGAATATTCTCGGTGGGAATATTGCGCGTATTGCAGTACAACTTCACAAAATAAGCCGCACACAGTGCAGATGAAGCGAGGAAGTAGTCAAACGGCCCTGGTGCGGAGCCATCGCCTTTGTAGCGAATCGGTTGATCGGCGATAACAGTGAAATCATCGAATTTGGCTTCGAGGCGAAGCTTGTCGAGAAAGTTGACTTTAATTTCCATGAGGATGTTCCATGCGGCATTGTTTGAATTGACCGCCATTATCCTTGATTCTTTCGTGGGTCGCTTGATTTAGCGCTCTAGAATCAGTGCGCTAATGGAACAACGTGGACACGTTTGATGCTTGAAAGGCAACTGTGATTTATTATTATCTTTGCCTTATTCCCTCGCTGGCGCCCGATACCAACCCTCTTTCGGCACTATTTTGTCTTTCTCAGGGTCGCCCAAATAATGTGGCGACATAATTTGTACATTGTATTCATTGAATACGTCTTGAATATTGGCATGCAGAGCGCTTATCACTTCGGCACGTGGTATCGGCTCGTTAGGTGCTGCGTGGCAAATTAGCAGATATTCTGGATAAAAGTCTGATAAGGCGGTTTGGAATACTTTAGGCGATGGTTCTGACAGCAAATGTGGTGTTCTGCGTGTCGCTTCAATTAGCATTGCCTCTACCTGACGCCAAGGGGTGTCATAGCCTATCGTGACTTTGGTATCGACCACAAAACCTTGTCCATCCACGGTACGCGAGTAATTTTTAGTGACGTTACTAAGTACCAGTGCATTCGGTAGCGTAATCTCCAATCCCATGCCATTGCGTATCCGTGTGGTGAACATACCCAAGTCGGTGATCGTGCCTTCATGGCCATTCACGTGAATGAATTCACCTTTGCGATAAATGCGCGAATAGGTCAGGATCAGGCCACTTGCGGCTTGGCCGATCAGGCTGGAAGAACCAAGTGAAATCATTAAGCCGACTAATACGGAGACACCTTTAAATGCTTCGGTACCGGAACCTGGTAAATACGGATAGGTCATCGTGAGAGCAAAGAGCCAGATCGCTACTTTAGTGATGCGACGGGTCGGCGTGACTACATCAGGGCCAAGCCAACTGAGAGTGATACTGCCATTTTCAACACGATCATAAAACGCATTAAAAACCTGCACTACCAAGCGTGCCAAGAGAAAAATCACGCAAGCGGTAATGATGCCTGGTATCGATTTGAGGATGGCATTACCTATCGTCGAAAATAGTTCAAACAGATAGCTGTTGAGTTGTTCACCGAGCGGGCGAGTGAACGGAAATTGCGAAAGTACGAAACTCAGCCATTCGTATCCCATGAGGAATACGATCAACCAAGATACGGCGTGCATCAGTTTGCGTAAGGCGATTTGAATATGGGTACGTTGTATCAGATTCCCTTGTACCAGTTGATGACCGTCGAGTTTTTCTCGCGCTAGTGACAGTATTTTGCCGAGCGCAGCGCGGCGCAATCTGAACAATATCCAAAGTGCGATGGCGAAAATCAAACTGGCACCGGCAGCATAAGCACTGGCGCGCAACATGCGATCCAAACTGCGGCTTTCTTGCGTCTCTTTGAGCACGACACTAATTCGTTCCGCGGCTTGTTTGCTAATGGATTCTAGTGTTTCTTGCTGAAACGGATCAACGTCGTCTGGCGCAATATAGAAACTACCGGCACCGTCGATTTGTATCAATTTACCAGGCGGCATATCGGCGATGCTGACACGATGCTCTCCAGCGATGGCTAATTGTTGTTGTATGCGTTTCTGGGCACGGCGTACGCGTTCTTCCGGTTCGATGCCGAGTACGGTCGCATGGAGATTGATGATCTCGCGGTTCAAAACATTGAGGCTAACTTCTTTGTTGCCGCTACCGGTGCGAACATTGTCCGCTGTGGTAATGACTGAGGAAATAGGCTTCGGTGTCGTTAGGTTTTCTGGTTCCGCGGCCACCGCAAACAGCGTACAACAAAACAAACTTAGAACAGCGACATAACGATATATC
>CALKVB010000113.1 GCA_937996605.1 uncultured Oxalobacteraceae bacterium
CGCCGAGCAAAATCTGATCGCTACCAATGCCGATGTAGGTCAAGCAAAGTCAGCTTACTTTCCAAGCCTGAAATTAACCACAGGTTTGGGACGTGAGTCGCGCGATTTGTCTGATTTGTTTAGTCCAAGTTCTTTACTCTGGAATGTCGGTAGTAGTCTGGTGCAGCCGATTTTCCGAGCGGGTGCGGTAGGTTCTTTGGTGGATGGTGCCGAAGCGCGCAAACGCATCGCACTCGGACAATACGTGCAAAGCGTGCAGGGCGCATTCAAAGATGTGCATGATGCCTTGGCAACGAGTGAAGCCAATCAACAAATCGAAGCGGCATCGCAACGTCGCGTCAGCGCACTGAAAGACGCATTGCGTTTATCTGAGCTGCGCTACCAAAACGGCTATAGCAGCTACCTCGAAGTGCTCAACGCACAACGTGATTTAATGGCAGCCGAAACCGCCATCATTGACGCCAAGCGGGCGCATTTGTCTGCGATCGTCAATGTGTATAAAGCGGTTGGCGGTGGTTGGAAGATGTAGTTAGTTTGCTTGAGTTGACCTCATTGAAAAACCGAACCTTTGTGTTCGGTTTTTTTATGGGTGAATCCATTTTTTGGAGTTTCATGAGATTGTGTTAAATTGCTGTTTTTGCAATTTGCGAACACACGTACAAGGTGTCGCTTGAAAAGCTATCAAAGGAAATGTTGATGCGTAAGTTCTTGATTTATCTAGTGAGTATAGTTGGCGTCACATTGCTTTGGTTTTCTCCCAATATTTGGGGATATTTTGTTTTTCAAGGGTACTGTCAAAAGTACGGGGGCTTAACCGTCAATGGAAAGGTTTTGCCAGATCAAGGGTGGTTGGCGGATAGCAAAGACTCACAAGGTTACAGGTCACCTTTCTTCTTGGGTAAAGTCGGCTTTGTGCGATATGAGAATGAAAAAGGCGAGAAGTTCGACGTGTACGGTGTGCCAGAATCCGGTTCATATGAGCCGCGTTATGTTTTTAAACCAGTCGATGAGTCAAAAGAGGTGAAGTATCGCTTGAGATACGTGAATGAAAAGTACCCTGATGAAGTTCGCCTCGGAAAAACCGAGATAAACGTCCTTTCAGCGAAAACAAACGAATTGATTATTCGTTATACAGTTCTGGTTTATGGGCAATTTGAGCAGAGTCGAACTTTGTTCAATGCACCATCAGCTACTTATTGCCCAACTGAGCCTTTGAATGAAAAGGAAGAATCGAAATTAATATTTAACTGAGATCGAATCACGTAGCTGTGATTAGCGCAGCATAATCGCACGCATGAAATATTTGGGAAGTCACTGCATTTGTAAAAGTGTGTATTCGAATAGGTTTTTTTGTTTTATTCAAGCTGTGGCTTGTTTCGACTCACATACGTGCGATTACGCTGCGCTAGTCGCACCTACGGGCTTCATCGGATAATTGCCATCACAATTTCGAACAATCGAAATGGTCAAAGGTTCTTAAATGAGAAAAATCTTACTGCTACTAAGCGTATGTCTTTTAATATTTTTGATTGTCTCTAAATTTAAGAGTGAGGAGGACCGTCGTCGCTCAATCGCTTTTGAGGCAAAAGAAAGGGAGAGAAATCAATATTATTCAATTTCATATGATCCAAAGAGTTGTGATGATGAAAAAAATATTGACTTCATTTTTTTGGCCATTCGTCACCATGTTTTTAGAGTTAAATTTGATGATAAATTAATTGTGCGTTTTATTGAACGCATTGCTCCCGAGGATAGGAGTGCGGTACCCATTCCGCCTCACAAAAATATGCCAGAGGGCTGTTTTGGGAATCCAATCCAGGTTGATCGATTTAATGTCGATGATTTTCGACTTGCTGATACCCGTCATTCAGGCGAACCTGCTTCTAATCAATATATGTGGGATACGATTTCCAAATTTGATACTGCGCAATGTGGAAAAGATGGCGCTTTCTTTTATTGTCGGCAATTTACACCTTCCCCAACTAACGCTTCAACGCCTCCTGTTTCAGAAGTGGCGGCTGTCTACAAAGCAGATCCCGCTGTATATACGACGCCTGACGGCAGTCCGTTTATCATCTATTGCGATTTTGCTGGTGGGCAGCGCTGCAGGTACAACTACAAACTTTTTGACAACGTCGTTGTGTCACATGGTTTCACGAGGTTTGAATGGCTAAGTGAAAGGTACGATAACGGCGGACAATACGCGCACTCAATTGAATCTCAAATTGAAAGTGACAAAAAATTGAGAAAAGCGATATTAAAAATGGTGGTTAAAGATTATCCCTGGGGAGATGCCGGAAATCTTTGAAAATAAAATTTCCAAATGCAATTGACTGCTTTCGGTGCTGTGCGAACATTAGGGCTATTCTGTGCTTCTGAAAAGTTATTTTTCGATCTAGAGTGGTAGACATTGTTTCTTATCGGATCGATCACATGTGCGATTACGCTGCGCTAATCGCACCTACAAAAAATCCGAATTCAGATCGCACATAAAAAAGCCAGACACGCGGCCTGGCTTTTTCATTTGAAGCTTACCAATCGCAAGTAATCAGATTACCCGCCACGACGCATCATTTCAAAGAATTCTGCGTTGTTTTTGGTGGACTTCATTTTGTCGAGGATGAATTCCATCGCTTCGATCTCGTCCATACCGTATAAGAGTTTGCGCAAGATCCAGATCTTCTGTAATTGATCTGGCTTGATCAACAATTCTTCACGACGTGTGCCAGATTTATTGAGGTTGATTGCTGGATAAGTACGTTTCTCCGCGAGGCGACGTTCCAAATGCACTTCCATATTACCGGTGCCTTTGAACTCTTCGTAGATCACGTCATCCATGCGGCTACCTGTTTCGATCAAGGCAGTGGCGATGATTGTTAAGGAACCGCCTTCTTCGACATTACGTGCTGCACCGAAGAAGCGTTTTGGACGTTGCAAGGCGTTGGCATCCACACCACCTGTCAATACCTTGCCGGAAGCTGGAATCACGGTGTTATACGCACGTGCTAAACGGGTGATGGAATCCAACAAGATCACCACGTCTTTTTTCATTTCGACTAAGCGCTTGGCTTTTTCCAAGACCATTTCAGCAACTTGTACGTGACGGGTTGCTGGTTCATCAAACGTGGAAGCGACTACTTCGCCGCGCACAGAGCGCTGCATCTCGGTAACTTCTTCTGGACGTTCATCAATCAACAAGACGATCATCGTGACGTCTGGGTGATTGGTTGTGATCGCGTGAGCAATGTGTTGCAACATTACGGACTTACCGGATTTCGGTGACGCTACCAACAGGCCACGTTGACCTTTACCGATGGGGGCGATCAAATCGATGATACGACCTGTCGTGTTTTCTTCACCGCGCATATCGCGCTCTAAGTGCAAGAGCTTGCTTGGGTGTAGTGGTGTTAAGTTTTCAAACAGAATACGGTGCTTAGACATTTCTGGCGGTTCGCCATTGACCTTGTCTACTTTCACTAAAGCGAAATAACGTTCACCATCTTTTGGTGTACGAACTTCACCCTCAATCGAATCACCTGTATGCAAGTTGAATCGGCGGATTTGTGAAGGCGAAATATAGATGTCGTCAGTTGATGCCATGTAGCTTGCATCAGGTGAGCGCAAGAAGCCAAAGCCATCAGGCAAAACTTCGAGGGCGCCGTCGCCGAAAATTTGTTCGCCAGCTTTGGCGCGTTTTTTCAGGATCGCAAACATCAATTCTTGCTTACGCATACGCGCAGCATTATCGATATCGAGTCCGATGGCCATTTCTAACAACGCGGAGACGTGTAAGGCCTTTAATTCAGATAAATGCATAGTTGTGAGTGTCCCGAGATGGGAATGTGAGGTGGGGGAGTGAACAGAGGTGAAAAAAAGAAATGAACTACAAATTGATTATGAATGCTTCTTAGCGTTACATTAAGGTTAGGCCAAGAAGTATTTCAATACAATGTCTCTAGGTTTCTAAGCTTATTTTAAATTGACTACTGCAAACGGCAATTCATCTTTATCGATGTAGAGCTAGCTCGCGCTTAATTTCACTATTGTAAAACAAAACTTCAGCGATTTTCTACAAAAACTTTGTAATTCCGCCGATAGACAGCAGACTTTTACTGCTTTAAGGCCGATATTTGCCGGATTCGCGCATATTTCGTGGGTTTGATCCCGCTTTTATTTACGATTTCCGGCAAGTGCCAGATTCAAAACGAAGGTTTTCGAATTAAACGTTAGCGTCGATAAATGCAGTCAATTGACCTTTTGCTAGTGCTCCCACTTTTTGTGCAGCAGCGGCGCCATCTTTAAACAAGATCAAGGTTGGGATGCCACGGATACCAAATTTCGCTGGTACTGCTTGGTTAGCATCAACATCCATTTTAGCGATCACGATTTTACCAGCATATTCTTTAGCGACGTCTTCCAAAATTGGAGCGATCATTTTGCAGGGGCCGCACCACTCTGCCCAGAAGTCGACCAAGACTGGTTTGTCGGATTTCAATACATCTGCCTCGAAAGAAGCATCGCTTACATAAATGATATTGTCGCTCATGATTTCTCGTTATTGTGGTTGTTCTCTATCGCATCTATTGATGAGACGGAGGTAAGTAAAATTAGGTGTTTCCAGAAGCTGGGGATGTTCTTTTTAAATTCAAGCGATTTGTTCGCTTTATTTGCTTTCGTTTGCCTTAGTCTTCGTTCGATATCAGAGTGAAAGTAGTCATCGGGCCGACGAATTTTGAACTATCTCAGAGAAATCATACCCTATTTTTAAAAAAGTGGCGCAAAACCTGATTTTTCGATGACCGCGACGCCTAATGTCGCTCGCCTGACTTAAAATGCAAGAGTACTTGTGTGAGATGCACATAGTATGGTCTGCTTTGAGCATAACGTCTAGCGTGCCTTGAAGCTATACCCGACGAAATCGAACACCAACATCGCTCAGAGCTGGCTATAAAAAGATAAATTCATGACAAGAACTTTGCAGTTAATACCCGTTTCTTCTAGTTTTTGGCAGCAAGTTGCCGCTGCTTTTCTTGAAAAATCCAATACGAAAACGGTAGAACAAGCATCAACTAAGCGTTTGCAAGCAGATTTGTTTGCTGCAGATGATGAGGTAGTGCACGGAACTCAGGCTGTCCATGATTACGCTCATTTACGTGTAGTCGTTCCAACCTTCGAACACGCCCAAGTTTTTTTGAGAGCCTTGCAGCAGGCTTTAGGTACGCATTTTATTCCCCCACGTATTTTGACGATGTTTGCTTGGACGGGGCAGCAAGCGCCATTACCCGTCAGCGTTTCGGCGAATAGCCAGCGCCTGATGAGCTTGTATGGAGAATTGCGACAACACGAATGGTTGAAACAATTGTTTGGTGCCCGTAGTAACACCGATTTGTTGCCGCTGGCACAAACGCTGCTGACACTCTCTGATGAATTGACCCAAGTGTGGTTGCCTAAGGTGCTTGATCTGAACGGTTCGATTGCCCCGGAAAAAATGGCCGACACTTGGCAACAGGCGCTCGCGCAGTTGCCTCTATCTGTGCAAAAAATGGTGTCTGATGAGAGTCAATTAGTATGGACTTTGTGGCAGGGACAACTTGATCAGCATGACCACAGCGTGCAGCTTCTACAGAAAATGTTGACGATCGCTGCGCATGCGGAAGAAGAGTTATTTTGGATT
>CALKVB010000114.1 GCA_937996605.1 uncultured Oxalobacteraceae bacterium
ACTGGAGTTCAGACGTGTGCTCTTCCGATCTCGCTACACTGGCTACGATTTGATCAGGCGTCTGACAAATCGGTGTCTGCAATTCGACCACTGCCTTGTGCAATTCGCACGAAGAGCTTCCGTTTTGATCAGGAAAATCCAATTTTCCGCGCTCGAAATCGTGTGCTGCTAATTCCAAACTATGTTGATCAACAATCTGCAGCTCTTCTTCAGCACCCAAGGTAATCGATGTATTCATATGGCGTCCCATCCTTTCGCGAGATCCACAGCGCACATGATTCAATTGAAGTCAGCAAAACCTTGGCGTTGGGGAATCTATCCAGTAAAGCGCAGACATGTCTCACAATGTCCCGTTATGATTAATAAAGTTTGAACTAATCATGGCAAGATTTTAGTGAAACACTTTCCGTTTCAATCGACGCATTAGATGGGCAATCGTGTACCAATTTGGAGCTTTAGCTTTGCCACTTAGAAAATGATGCAGAAAAGACCCATCAAGTTACTTTTCGCAAAAAAATTATTACCGTTCGTCTTTTAGAAATTGCATTACTAGCATGTTTTAGATTATCTTTTTTGCCACGATAAGTATTTTCAATCGATTACATTTTGAGAGTGACCACCGATGAGCTTCTTTTCTGATCTAAAAAATACCTCTGTTATCAGCAAAAAACGTTTAGAAATGCTCTATGACGGCATCTTTGCAATTGCGATGACGATCTTAGTACTTGAGGTAAAAGCGCCTGAGGTACATGGCCTGATTTCAAACAAAGAATTGATTGCGGAATTAATCCATGCTTTACCCATCATAGGTTCGTACTGCGCGAGCTTTATCGTGCTTGGTACGATCTGGCATCGCCACAATGAGGTGTATCAGCATATCGAGAAGATCAGCGGCTTGATGTTTTGGCTCCATATAGTCCAACTTCTCATTGCCGCATTTGTTCCTTTCTGTGCCGCCCTGCTCGGGCGCTTCCCAAGCAACAATATTACTTACGTCTTGTACATCGGCATCGTGTTTTCGTTTTCATTCTTCCACTCAGTTACCTGGGAAGTCGCGAAAATACAAGCATCGCTCAATCCTAAACTCGAAATGCAAGTTTATAGCCAGCTCCGCCGAAGGAATTGGAAAAACACCCTATTTCTGGCTGTGTCTTTGAGTATTGTTACGATCTCGTATATCGTACTTCCTTAATGACAAAGATCTGACAATTATTGGGATAAATAGAGAATGATACGCAACGCTACAGCACAAGATTTTGATTTTATTTTCGGGCTATATATGCACCCCGAAATCAACCCTTATTTGCTGTACGAGCCTATGGAAAAGATCGAATTCAAACCGATCTTCGATGAACTCTTGGCGAACGGTGTCTTGTATGTCTTCTCTGTGGATGGCATCGATTGCGGCATGTTTAAGTTAATTCAACTACAGCATAGGACTTCACATATCGCTTATCTCGGTGGCGTGGCAATCTCGACAGAAATGAAGGGTAAAGGCCTAGGATCTCGCATGTTCGAAGAGATCTTGGCATTTGCGAAAGAACAGAAAATCAAACGAGTAGAACTCAGCGTCGCCACGCACAATCATCGCGCCATTAAACTTTACGAAAAATCAGGTTTTCAACGTGAAGGCATTTTGCGGCAATACACTTACTTGCGCCAAGAAGATCGTTATATTGACGAACAATTGATGGCCTGCCTGCTCAACGATTAAAGTTTTATCGCATTCGAACACCGTCTTGATGTAACGGGGGAAGCTCAAAAGAAACATCGTCAACGACGCCATCTGGAAAAATCTCAAACTTACTTGCAAAACAGAGCCTCGAATCATAAAATTGCATAATTAATATTTATTTTTTATTATGCAAAAACTTCTACTCATCCTTTGTATCGCTGCCATATGTGCCTGCTCAAAACCTCAGGAGCAAGAACAAATCACCATCACCCGCAAGCCGGCACAATTAGAACTAATGTGGGACCAAGCCTACGATCTCAACAGCGATGCAAAAAACAAAACGCAAATTCCGCCTGAAGTCGAGGCTAATCTTTTGACGCTTGGCCCATTTCACTCAGAGTACAACATACTTTTTCGCGAGGACAAAGCGACTATTAGCTTTCGAGTCGTCTTCATAAACGAAATTACCTCCGACCAAGCCAAAGAAGTGCTACCACTCATCAAACAAACCTTACCCAGAGCAAGTTATAAAGTCATTTTTCACGGCGCTGAAACGACAAAAAAAACTAAATTCACGTTGAAATAGTTGAAAACGAGCGGCATAAATTTAACGAAGTCAGGATTCAATAAAAAAAGGATTCACGATGAAACCTCAATACCTTCTTCTTAGCTTTTTTGCTTTTTTGCTTTGCGCATGTCAAAAGCAATCGGAAAACGTGACTGAAACTCCAGCGCGCATCGAAGTGATATTCGATCTTAAGTTTGACGATAACATCAAACAGAAAGAGTTCGAACAGGCTCTCAAGGTGGCGGCGCAAGATTTAGGAGAAATAAACACCCCCCTATTATCGGGTAATATCAACGGCACAAACATGACTAGTAATCAAGGCAGATACACCGTAAAACTTGCCGAACCCTCAGTCAATAAAATCATCGAACTCAAACACAGACTAGGTATCGAGCCTAGCTCAATCCAATACTATAGTTCTAGCAAAGTCATGGTAAGAACCACCGAAACAAGCTTGCCTTAGGATGTGCTGTGCGATCGAACTGAACGCTGCTCTATCGATAAAACATCCACTCGAAGCAATCAAAAGAGATGGTCAATCGCGCTGATTTGACATTGTCTCAGGCAAACACTACAGTCTATCCATCATCGACCTTTAATTGAATGCTCGCTATGGGTACCATTGATCCGCGCATCGACGACTACATCAATAAAGCTGCTCCCTTCGCGCAGCCGATCTTGCAGCACATACGGCAATTAGTGCATACCCATTGCCCTGAGGCGAATGAAACCATCAAATGGAGCATGCCGCACTTTGAGTACAAGGGCAGCATCTTCTGCCGTTTTGCCGCTTTCAAACAGCATTGTAGTTTTGGTTTTTGGTTAGGCAGTGCCATGAACCTCGATGGCAAAATCGAAGAAGCGATGGGGCAATTTGGACGTATTACCAGTATCGACGATTTACCCAAAGAAAAGGCCTTTGCCAAGCTCATCAAAGAATCGATGAAGTTGCATGATGCGGGGACCAAAGGCCCGATGCACAATCGCCCCAAGAACACCAACAAAGAACTGGAAGTCCCCGAAATATTTATGGCAGAGTTACGCAAAAACTCTGCAGCTTGGGCGACTTTCGAAGGCTTCTCGTATTCCAATAAAAAGGATTATGTCGAGTGGTATGTTGAAGCGAAGACCGAAGTCACGCGTCAAAAACGATTGGCGCAGGCGATTGAATGGATGGCCGAGGGCAAGCGCCGCAATTGGAAATACGAGAAGTGTTAGTGTGAACGCCAATGACAAACCCACTCAATAATATTTTTTGGAATTCGCTCAATGGCCACCACGCCCATTTCGCCAGTGGCAATGCCTTTGCAAAACGCTATAGCAAAGGTTTTTCTCCCATAGTAGGCTTCCCAAAATTACAGCAGCCAAACTTTGATGCTCTGAAGCCTTTCGTTGATATTGATGAACAATTTTACTGCGGTGGTTGGACCGGGCATGTAAGCGACGAATGGCAATTACACGCCGACGCCAGTATGTTTCGTATGGTTTGGGCAGGAGATGCTGCTGACATTAATATCGAGAACGATACCAAGATCCATCAACAGCGTTTCCCAGAACTACAACTGAGACAACTCCATAGTAGCGATGCACAACAAGCAGTTGATTTAGCAAAGCTTACCAATCCAGGCCCCTTTGGCTTACGCACCATAGAGTTAGGCGAATATCTTGGCTACTTCGAAGGCGACCGCTTAGTGGCGATGAGTGGCGAACGTATGCATGCAGCGCAGTTCCATGAAGTGAGCGGTGTCTGTACCCATCCTGACTATCAAGGCAAAGGACTAGCGCGTCGTTTGATGCACCGAATTATTCTCCATCAACTTGCACGTGGCGAAGTTCCTTTCCTCCATGTGATGAGCCACAATCATAGTGCCCACGATCTGTATTTACGCATGGGATTTAGAGACGATTGCGAAACACCGGTGCGCGTGATGTCACTCAAATATCGATAAGGCCTCAAGGCGATTTTGATGATTTGAACGCTTTCAACATATTCCAAGACTGCGCATAATGAAAGTGTATCTGTTCTTCGCTGTAGCGATGCTCTGGTGCCACTGGACATGCCTCACGAGAGACGCAACGCTGCATGCACGAAGAATTTTCTTGCACGCGATAATCAACACAGCGATCAAGATTGAACTTAACTTCAGCCACTGCACCAGCCAGACAGCGCGATATGCAAGCCTTCGAGACGCAAGTCTGACATGGCGAAATACTTTCAGAATCGGCCAACGGCGTTGTCGGCCAATCTGCATTCACCAACACCACGACGCGATACGCGAACCATAGTCCGTAAAAGGGATGAAGCCCGATTTTGAGCGGTGTATCATGATGCCACCCAATCAATCGCCCTAGGCTCTGCAAATTTAGGACATAAGGACCAGGATAGATAAACTGAAATTGGCGGTTAAGATTTTGCTCTTGCAAAAATATAGCGACTGTTTCACGAGCGAAATTGTCCATAGGATGATCGATCGTTTCAGTATGTTGCTGACGATAAGTACAAAAAGCCTCCCAAAACTGCGGGCCACCGTTGGCAAACATCCACAATTGACTATACTGGCCCGCCTCAGGACATACCTCGAAAATCGCATCTCGCAGCTCCTTGGGTAAGCGATGCAAATCGAATACAGCATGACAATTCAAGCCGGCCTGATCTAAGATCGTCGAATGAAAAGCTTGAAATGAAGAAGTACTCGCTGGCGTCATATTTAATCAGAATTTAAACAGCAGATTTGTACCGCAGATTTATTCCACGCTATACATTAATTAGAGATTGTACGGTATCACCACGATCTAGAGAATACAAAGCAGATCGCACCATATTCTTAAAACTGACATCACCCAAGGTGATTAACTTCACCCAAAAACGCTCGCGGCCTTTACATAAATGTTTCTCAATTTCGGCTTGCTGATAACCTTTGTTGCGCGCATCTTCCACCTTGGCATACAGCTCAATTAAATTATCTCGCTTCTTGCAGATTGATGCCATGGCGCCGCGTGATTGCGGGTTATGGCCGCAAAACAAAGTTTCAAACGCGAGTTGCGCAATACGATTTAATGAATTGATCGTCGTGTAAAGGCATTCATCATGTCTAAAATATTTGATTCTGGGACCAAGAAACATGTCTCCTGAGAAAAGCCATCCCTCTTTCTCCTCATGATACACAACATGATCGATACTATGCCCCGGTGTGTGTAGCACTTGAAAACGATAATGCTCAGTTTCAAGCACATCCCCCACATCCAGAATATTGAGTTTTTGCAAGCTGCCCCACATCAGATATTCATACGGACGTAAAACAAGCCCTTGCGACAAAATTTGGTTCGACAATACATGCCCCACTACAGGCACTGCTTTCAATTTCTGCAGGTAGGCGGCATTGCCAGCATGATCTTCGTGATAATGAGTTAAGGCGATGCGATCAATCACGCACTCTTGCAAGACCTCGCTTAACGCACGACGATTATTTGCAGAAGAAGTATCAATCAATAGCCCATCCACATGATAACAATACACGCTCATCAGTGGTTTCCCGATTGCTGCATGCCCTAAGCAAATCCCCGTTACCGCACCGAGCTGAAGAATTTTTTTAGTGTCCATATCGTGCCCCCATCTCTTCTTCCGCAATACTCATGAGAGGAAAAACAGGATAGTTAGTCTTTGCTTTCGTTGTTCTTAACAAGGCAGTGTCCTCGCTCCAACCTACGTCAACCAAGTTAGCAAATGTTGGAAAGCTTGCAAAGCGACGGTAAATTGCTGGTAAATGCTCTTTCGCCGCATGGTGCCAATCAATAAAGCCCGAGGATGCATAAAACAAGTAAGTGGTGAACAACCAACTTGAAAAGTCTTCCAAGCTAGAGAGATGCGACTTCATCGAACCGAGTATCCAAGCGTAGGTCGCCCATAGGTCAGTACAAGTATTGCAGTCTCTTGCTTCACCTACACAACAGCGACGGGTCGAGGTTAAATCAGCGTAATAAGCTCGAAACTTCGTTTGATACGCTTTACCTTCTCGCATGCGTTGCGCGTTCGCTGGATGGTCATAGGTCAAACTCGGGCAAACATCGTAACCCCAGCTTTGTCCAAACAAATGGCGTTGATCAATAACTCGATTCAGGTGCGGGCTAGAAATGACTCGGGAGGAATATTGTTGAGCCAGACCAAAAATGATGCGATTGACTTCCTCATAACCCAGCAAATGACTATAAGCGCCCCCCTTCTGATCGATATCACCGTAGAAGTTGAACGCAACAAAATTGCCGTTCTCGACCATCTTGGCGGTCGCCTTTTCTATTCGATCGGTAAACCCTGGCACGGTGGTGTAATAAAATCCGACTCGTGGATCGTTTTTGAAATGGCTCAAGGCTTTTTCGAAGATATTTTGATTGCCATTCCCACGCATCATGGTATCCCGCGTTTCATCGCCCCAAAACGATACCGCAATACGAATACTCTCTAAGCCTTCCATCGGAATAGGAAGAGAACCATTAGTCACGACGGTCAAGTGAAAATGCTTGGCCAATTTGCGCAAACGCGCAATTTCTAAAGCAGGCTCGCCCCCTACGATGGTCAGCATATTAACGTCACGTGCTTTTTCCATTTCTATGAAACGATCGAAAGCGCTCTCATCATCCTGCCGTCGATACTGGTCCATTTCTTGGCTGAAGTAGTAACAACCATCACAACGAAGATTGCATTTGTGTGTGATATCGAGCAAGGAAGAGCGGATTGGCCCTGCCGCCTTAATCTCCGTCATAAGCGTTGCGAGCAAAGGATCGCGTAGGTATTCTCTTAAGCTGGTGGCTAGCATCAATTAACTTCCTTCCGCACAAATCATGGATATAAAAAAAAGAAGAAAATCTTGCACTTCAATTAATTTATTGTCAATTGTTTAATTTCACACCAACTAAGGAAGAACGGGAACACCTCACATTCTTTGAAAAGAATTTGACCGCGAATGGTTTACAATCACGCCTTATCAACAGCCCCACGCCGCTGCCTTAGTTCGACTCAAAAGATTTAGCCCAGGACGATCAAACGACTCATGATTGGCTCGATCACCCTTACACTTCATATGACCTTCTCTCAATTCCCACTTTCTACCTATTTGCTCAACGCGATTCAAAGCGCGGGCTTTACTGCAGCAACGCCGATTCAAGCGTCCGTGATTCCTGCTATGTTGTCGAATAAAGATGTGTTAGCCTGCGCGCAAACTGGTTCAGGGAAGACTGCGGCTTTTTGTCTGCCATTACTGAACGCCTATTTGCAAAAGCAGACCGGTGCCAATAAAGGCCCACGCATCGTTCAAGCTTTGGTGTTGGTACCAACACGAGAATTAGCCACTCAGATTGGTGATCAATTGCGTCGATTTAGTTTGGGATTTCCACATCCACCTAAACTTGCCGTGTTATACGGTGGGATCTCGATCAATCCACAAATGCTGCATTTACGGGGTGGCGTCGATATCGTGATCGCAACGCCTGGGCGTTTGCTCGACCTCATCGATAAAAATGCGCTGAAACTCGATCAAGTTAGCACTCTCGTTCTCGATGAAGCAGATCGCATGTTGGCGCTCGGTTTTGCCGATGAACTCAACAAAGTGCTGGCGCTACTCCCTACGCAAAGACAAAGCGCATTCTTCTCAGCGACCTACTCACAGTTTGTGGCGCAAATGGCAGAGAGCATGTTACGCGAGCCAGAGCGCTTCAATATTGAGGACGACGATGGCACCAGGCCCGACATTCAACAACGTGCGATTCAAGTCGAAGCCAGCCAACGTACCCAGCTGCTTAAACATCTTTACCAAACACAAAAATGGTCACGCGCCATGGTATTTGTCGCCACTAAATACACAGCCGATTTACTCGCTACTAAACTTCGTCGTGCCCATATCAGTGCCGATGCATTTCACGGTGATCAAACGCAGGGTAAACGCGAGCAAGTCATTAGCGACTTTAAGGCATCACGTCTCAAGATTTTGATTGCAACCGATGTCGCTGCGCGCGGCCTTGATATTAGCCAATTGCCTGTTGTCGTCAATTACGATCTACCACGCTCAGCAGATGACTATACGCATCGTATTGGCCGTACAGGTCGCGCTGGCGAAAGCGGATTAGCGATTAATTTTATCTGCGCTGATGCGGCCAATGAAGCGCACTTCCGTTTAATTGAAAAACGCCATGACTTGCGTTTAGAGCGCGAACATATTGCAGGATTTGAACCTGCCGTGGAAAGCATTGCCAATGCCGAAGGTGCGAAAGTCTCTGACCCGAATGGCGGCATCAAAGGTAAGCGCCCCAGCAAGAAGGACAAGCTGCGCGCTTTAGCGGCACAGCAAGCCGCTGATGGCGCAAGCAACACCAACAAATAAAAATGGGCGACACCATCGTCGCCCATTTCTACACGCCCTCCAATTCGATGAAGTATTAAAACTGGAAAGCACCCACATCTAAAGTCAAGGAACTACCGCATGCTGGTGTAGTCGCCTCACGATTGCCGCTCGCTGTAGCTTGATTGCGTTCCCACACATTCGCTACCGCACCGCTCTTCATAAATTTAAATTGAATCGGCGTTGACGGTGGCAATTGAATCGTGCGTGACCAAGGCACATTCGCACCGCTGCCTTGAATAGTCAACAGATTAACTGCACTCGGTGACCAGTTACCGAGCTCTGCACGGTTGCCAGCTACGTACACGTTTTGACCAAAGACGGTATTGGCATTGCTAACGCGGAAAGTAACTGGAACGGAAGTACAGATTGGATTGCCACCACCTCCACCACTGACTTTCTGATTGATATGCAAAGCCACCGCAGGAACCAAACTGCCACCATTGGCTGGGATGCTCAAACTCACCGTGCCATTGGCAGCCACCGTGATTTTCTCTCCAGTACAATCAGACTTCGCTGCATTCAAGACACCTCGTGTCACATTGCAATACACGCCTGCTGGCAATAAAGTTTGCAAGGTCGCATTCCAAGCGCTGAACTCATTATTAATCGCCACAAAGCCTTTAGTACCACGGTTAAACGCGATCTGGTTCACTGTACCCGTCGTGAAGCCATCTACACCTTGACCATTAGTTGCGTTGCGAAACGCCACCATATTGGAGATATCAGACCAGCGATGTACGAAGTCCCAATCTTGGTTGATCTTAGGATTGCCGAAGCATCAAACGGGCTTGCTGTTGGCGCATCGGCATCACGGTTGGTAAAATTAAAGCCCGAATGCATTTGCACATCACCGTAAGGCCACGCAAGCATCAAGATATTGGCCAAGTCATAGCGTTTGCTACCGATGGTGTCGTTTGGTACCGCACCCGTTTTGTTGGCAGCATTCATTGATTCGCCACTACGTTCCGTGTCCCAGTTGTTCACAAATGCTGTCGCATTGGCGGAGTTCAAAAAGCCCCAAGTACCACCCCAGTTACCAGGCGTGCCCATGATGGAGCGAATTTGAGAGATGCTATTACCATTCTCATTGCGGAACATCGCTTTCATCGCATAGGCATACTTAAATTCGTTGATCGTGCCTATGCTCAAATAGGAATTCCGATCAACATTACCGTCAGGGATAATTTCCTGCGTTACCCACAATGGCTCGCCGGCCAAGCTCGTATGTGCGACGCCGTTATAAATCGCTTGCAAGTCTGCTTGCGCAATATGCTTAGCGGCATCAAAACGGAAGCCGTCTACACCCAAATTAATCATGCTAGTCAAATAGTTCTTAATTTGGCCTTGCACATAAGCGCTACCCGTATTCAAATCAGGCAAGCCCACCAAGCGGCAGGAAGTCACACTATTGCGGTTGCCAGGCGAACCGTAGTCTGCATCTTGAATCGCACAGTTAGGATGAAAATCTGCCGCACTAAAGCGTGGGTAGGTCAGCGTCGTAGCGCTATACGATGCGCCGTTGGTCGCGATGCCGCTCGCAGCAGAGAGATGATTCGCCACGACGTCGACATACACGCGCACACCCGCATTGTGGCAAGCTGTGATCATGGCTTGAAACTCTGTCGCATTGCCCATTTTGCTGGTCAAGCTGGTGTAATCGACTGGTTGATAGATGTCATACCAATTCACACCATTTTGCGCCGCGGTCGGAGGTGAGACCTGCACCGCTCCCACACCTTGAGGGCCAAGCCAATTAGTACATTCTTTGGAGATGTCTTTCCATTTCCAGTGGAACATTTGTACTGAAGTACCTTTAGGATTCAATACTGCAGCATTTGCCGAGGTGCCTAAAAACAAGGGGCCAAGCACCAAGGAGCCAGTCGCTAACAGCGACAGCCATTTTGTCGATTTCAATTTCATTTTGTCTCTTCCAGTATAAAAGTTTAGTTTTTTTGCTTACCGTGATCGGCGCAATTTTTTTGGAATAAGTACTACTTTCTTACTTCACGTGGCTCATTACGGGCTAGGTAAAACACAGTTAAAGCCTTTACCAACCACCCCATGCACACTGCCCACCACAACATCGTTTCAATGCGGATAGGCGATGATCAAGCGCAGAAAACGATGTATTTAATTGGCTTGACGATTTGTATACTAGAGTAGTTCACCTACAAACCAAACCGCTTTGGATCAAAGTGTGGTGGAAAGAAAACAAACATCACGAAAATTTTTATTAAATATATTCAATAAGTTAGAACATCTTGCCAGACAGATAGCATATGAAAAAAAATCAATCAAATGAAAAGCATTTATGTAGTTAAATTACTTTTTTGCCGTAACACATAGTAAATTAATAACTTGACGATATTCTCCGTAGCGCCATCATCAACTATTCGGACATACAAATCGCTGACCCGAATCGCAAACCCATAAGCATCGCATCAGGTAAAATTCGAATCAAACCAATAAGCTTAAACCCTAAAAAATTGAGCATTAATGACACAAACCACAATCCAAGAGACTTCTAAAGTCCACCTGATTTATGCGATCCCCAATCAAGAAACCAAGTTACTGAAACTCGGTTTGGCGTTTGCCATGTGCTTTTGTATTGCTAGCGTCACCGGATTACTCAATTCGGGCATTCACATCGTCTTACTGTCAGTGCTCACTATCTCCACGCTTGCCAGCGGCTTACTGATTCATGCTTTACGCGCCGAATATCGACAGCGCCAACAAACGGGACAGCCGATTTTCGAGCAACATCAAGCGTGTGTGCTTGGAAAAGATGCGCTAATCGGGAAGATCATTACGACACCAATTCCATCCAAACCAAGTTATACGGCGGCGCCGACCTATCGTCTTCAATTGCGCTGTATTTATGAAGAACTCAGCGGTGAGTTGAGTGACTACGACTATCAATTTGGCGGCCTTATCCTGTGGGAATCGGAAGAGATTCAACATACTTCAAATAACACAGCATTCTCCCTACCCCCTCCAAAGCAACTGCCTCCCTCGCTGCAAAGTAAAGACCAAAAAAAAAGGAATCGCTGGATTCTCACTGCAACACTGGGAAAGCAAAGTACACACTTCGAAATATCGGTCGATACTGTTATCGAACGTCAACGTCAGCTTCAAACATTGAGCTAAGACATTGTACTAAGCACCAACACCATCACTACTGATCGGTGAATCGTCACAATCGATACGCATCCCCAAAAACACCGATGCATAATCTAGACATCCACCTAACCGAGGCATGTCATGAACAAACTATGCAATGAATTTCCCTACCTCACGGTCAAACAAACATATTTTTTATTTCGACTATGCCTCGCAGGACTATTCATGGCGCATGCCACGATGCGTTTTTTTGAACCGAATTACTTTCATGACTTCGGAAGTTTTCTCGATAAACGACATGTCCCTTTTGCGTATGTCGTGCCCTACCTCGCCACCGCAATCGAATTGATAGGCGGACCACTATTGATCGTTAATCGCTTCGCAAAATGGGTGGCACTCGGCTTCTTCGGCATTAGCCTCGGCGGCATTATCATCATCCACATTCCACTCGGGTGGTTTGTCGGCGAATGGGGAACGGGTGGCTGCGAATACAGCGTGGCGCTGTGCATGATGTGCTTGATGGTGGCGGCGATGGATAGAGAAGCGCAGGATAGACGAGCCGCTCTTTAAACTCACGTGTTTTCCTCGACTTGAAGAACCCTGGCAATAAGCACCTTGCATGTGACGTGGCATTCTTTAGCGATTGATCGCACCGATTACTTTCTTGACATGATATCGGTGATGAGTAGAATGCGAAGGAAATCGCGTGACGCAATTCACGGAAATTTAATAACGCTTGAATATCCATCATGTCCTTGAAACGTCTAAGTAGATACGATTTTTTTGGTCAATTTACCGTTTATGTTATGCGACAGTTTGTCGCAGAAAACAAGTTATGCTATAAGAGAATTTGGCTCTCCCAACAAGGATAAGGTATGACCAATATAACGCTATCAGTTCAAAGATTAGTCGCATACAGAGAAGCAATAAAACAAATCAAAGATGGCAACTGTTCATTATCTTTTCCTAAAGATACTGATATAGAACCTATACTTGATTTTGAATCTGAGTTTATTCAGTTGGCTGCGTGGCTTGATGCTCGCTTTGATGAGTTCAATAAAATTCAAGAGATATCCACTGAAATCAACAAAGGCAGTGTACTTGATGATGTTCTAAATCGCATTTATGATACATTTCATATAATAATACCTTATGACAGAATCGGCTACGCATTAATATCTGATGATCATGAAAAAGTTATAGCTCATTGGACAAAAACCAATTATCCAGAAAAAACAAGAATAAAAAAAGGATACACTGCATCATTAGCGGGGAGTAGTTTGGAGAAAATTCTAACAACACAACAACCCCGCATTCTTAATGACCTACACTTATATTTAGCTAATAACCCAAAGTCTTTGTCCACTCAGTTGATAGTTTCTGAAGGTATTCAATCAAGTTTAACCTGTCCACTTATTGCAGATGATAAGCCTATTGGATTTATTTTCTTTTCTAGCAAAGAAAAGAACACATACATTGACGCTCACCAAAAGGTATTTATTAGTATTGCAAGGCAAATATCTGTTTTAGTCGAAAAAAGCCGCCTTTATCAGCATATTTATGACTTAAATAACCAGTTGATAACTGCGTTATCGCAACTCAAAGAGCAATCTTCTCGTGATGCACTTACTAGCATCTTTCATCGAGGTGCCATCATGGAATTTTTAAAAAACACTCTCGAAAAAGACGCAAGAAAAAATCAACCTACCACCGTAATACTTGCTGATATAGATCATTTCAAACATATAAATGACACATATGGTCATATCACTGGTGATACAGTTCTGAAAGAGGTAAGTAAAAGTTTAACTAGTCACTTAAGAAGTTATGACTGTGTTGGGCGTTACGGCGGTGAAGAATTTGCGGTGATTCTGCCGCGTACACCGATCGGTGCGGGCATGATCGTGGCGGAGGCGATTCGTAAGGCGATTGCCAGCAAGGAATTGAAGCGAAAATCGACC
>CALKVB010000115.1 GCA_937996605.1 uncultured Oxalobacteraceae bacterium
ACGTGTGCTCTTCCGATCTCGCACAGTGACTGGAATGTTGTTGTTTGCGCGCGGTAAATTTTTGCAAGTATTAGAAGGTGAGCGTAAAGACGTGCACCTGACTTTTGAACGAATCAAAGAGGATCCTCGGCACGATCATGTCATTTTATTGGCGGATAGACCTATCCTTGAGCGTAATTTTTCTCACTGGAATATGGGTTTTAGGCATTTGAAGGAAGACGAGCTCGTCGAAGATCACAGCGCTAATGAATTCTTTTCGCAAAATGCTGAGGAAGCACGCAAGAACCCACAGCCCGCACTGCCAATATTGCAAAAGTATGCAAAATAAATCAACGCGCGCGGTTAATACCTAAATGGCTGGGTGGCTTAATGGCACCACGTGTCGTCGAAGCTGCCAGCCATTTTTAAGAGCTCAGGGTTGGCCATGCCGGGTCTTTGGCGCCTTAGTTGGAGTTTTCTGAAAGCCCGTGCCAAATTAAACTTGAAGCGATTTTTACAATAACGATGGTACTCATTGAGATAATGGGTAAGTGTGTCATGCTGCGCAGCCATTTCGGTAAACAGCGATTCCGGTGCCTCGTCTTCAAGGTAGACTAACTTGTATCCATTGATTAATTCTTGTTGTCCAAATTGTTTGGAATTTGATTTAATTTCTAGAACTACTCCTTGAAAAAAATCCGATCCAAAATATTGGCGCGCATTTCCTAAGCCAAAATCGATCAAAATTGAATGGTTCACAACGCAAATGACGTGTGTTGGCAGTTGTTCTGCTTTTGCAAATTGTTTGCTTCCAAGATAGAAATTGATGTGATTTTGACTAATTTTGGCCACACAAGTTCGCAATTCAACTTGGTAGCCATGTTCGCGCAGGATCGCGGCGACTAGGCTACTGATAAAGAGACAATAGGTGCCGTATTTCTCCATAATCCCCATGTATTCGAAATCGGCGAATAGCTGTCGAAGTTGCGACGCTAATTGTTCATTCGATATGTTTTGAAAAAGCGAGGAATCCATAGTAAAGGCCAAGTCATTCGGGTAAATATTGTGAGAGAGATTACGATGACTGTAGACCAGAATAGGGCGATTTACAGCAAGTACCAAAGACATTTACATTTGTTACGAATTTCTCCGGTTTTACTTACAAACATTTACGAGACAGTTTAGAGACTATTAACTAGTCAAAATTTCGCTATTTTCAGTAAGCTTGTGTATTCTTGTTTGATCTTGTTTTTTGAATAGGCTAGCTATGGCAAACGCGCATTTTCCTCATCTGCTCGAACCTCTTGATCTTGGTTTTACTCAATTACGCAATCGCGTGATGATGGGCTCCATGCATACCGGCTTAGAAGATCGTTTCTACAACTACGGTAAGCTCGCTGCCTATTTCAGAGAACGTGCGCGTGGTGGTGTGGGTTTAATCGTGACAGGCGGCATTTCGCCAAATCGTCAAGGTTGGCTGTTGCCCTTCGGTGGCACCATGAATTTTTTCGGTGATATTTTTAACCATAGCAAAGTGACGCGAGCTGTACATGAAGAAGGCGGTAAGATCGTGATGCAAATTTTGCATGCGGGTCGTTATGGTTATCAGCCGTTTATTGTGTCGGCCTCAGACAAACAAGCACCAATCTCAAAATTCAAACCCAAAGCACTAGACGAAGCTGGTATTGAAAAAACCATTAAGGCCTACGTACGCTGTGCCCGACTCGCGCAAAAATCTGGTTACGATGGTGTTGAAATCATGGGTAGTGAAGGTTACCTGTTGAATCAATTCTTGTGCGTACGCACCAACCATCGCACTGATCGTTGGGGTGGTTCTATCGAAAATCGTATGCGTTTGCCAGTAGAAATCGTGCGTCGTGTACGTGCTGCTGTTGGCGAAAAATTTATTATCATGTATCGCCATTCAATTTTAGATTTGGTCGAAGGTGGCAACAGTTGGGATGAAGTGGTCGCAGTAGCTCAGGCTTTAGAAAAGGCGGGCGTCACTTTATTCAACACAGGCATTGGTTGGCATGAGGCGCGTGTGCCAACGATCGTCACTTCAGTACCGCGTGCAGCATTTGCCAGTGTGTCTGGACGTTTAAAAGAAGCAGTGACAATTCCTGTTATTGCTTCGAATCGCATCAATATGCCAGCGCAGGCGGAAGAAATTATCGCTAGCGGCACCGCAGATATGGTGTCAATGGCGCGTCCATTTTTGGCAGATCCTGAATTCGTAGAGAAAGCGGCAGAGGGACGCGTTGATGAAATCAACACCTGTATCGCTTGTAACCAAGCTTGTCTCGATCACACCTTCTCGAATCAACGTGCAAGTTGCTTAGTGAACCCACGTGCCGCCCATGAAACCGAACTACAATACGTCAAAAAGCCAATCACTAAACGCGTCGCCGTCGTCGGTGCAGGGCCCGCAGGTTTATCGGCTGCGACAGTTGCCGCTAGTTGCGGTCATGATGTGAGTCTGTTCGATAGCTCAGATTCGATCGGTGGCCAATTCAAGATTGCGATGCAAATTCCAGGTAAGGAAGAGTTCAAAGAGACGCTACGCTATTTTGCTAAACGTTTGGAAATTACGGGAGTGAAAGTACATTTGAATCGTCGTGTGACACGCGAAGAACTAGTGGCACAAGGCTTTGATCACATTATCATCGCAACCGGTATCACACCGAGAACACCACGCATTGAAGGCGTTGATCATCCTAAGGTAATGTCGTATCTTGATGTCTTATTGCACAAGAAACCAGTTGGTAAAAAGGTCGCGATTATCGGCGCAGGCGGTATTGGTTTTGACGTTGCTGAATATTTGCTACACGATCCAGCTACACCTTTACCAATTTCCTTGAATACGTGGTTGGGTGAATGGGGTATTGATTTGCAAGCGAGACAAAACGGTGGTTTAGTGAAACCACATGTTGCGCCACCTTTGCGTGAAATCCATCTCTTGCAACGTAAGGCGAGCAAGGTCGGCGCGGGTTTAGGGAAGACTTCGGGCTGGGTACATCGTGCGACTTTGCAGCGCAATCAGGTCAAAATGGTGGCCGGTGTCGAGTATCAAAAAATCGACGACCAAGGCTTACATATTGTGGTGGGTGGTCAAGCGCAAGTATTGGATGTCGACCACATTATCATGTGCGCTGGTCAAGAATCATTAACCGAGCTCATGCCACAGCAAGTCAGCGAATCTGGCCCTAAGTTCCATAAGATTGGTGGTGCTGCTTTAGCTTCTGAACTTGATGCTAAGCGGGCCATTAAAGAAGGCGCGGAGTTGGCGGCGTCTTTATAAGCGCTTGCTTTCAACAGCATAGTACATAGCGATGTTTCGTATTCGCTTATGCGCACAACAATGCACAAATAATTATTTTTAAAACAAGACATTTTTATACTAAAATGTTTTTTTAACTAATTATTGTGAGGGTTGTGCATGCCTTCTATACTTGTTCGTTTTTGCGGCCTGATTTGGCTTGTGATCCCCCAACTAGGCTTAGCTGGGGACTCTAATTTCGACATTAAGCGAGTTGATGCTTCGACGATCTCTTACACCGGCGGAATTGTTTCAGGTAAAAGTTTCGTTGCCTTGGAAGATGCGTTGACAGATGCTACGACGACTTTGATTGTTAGATCACACGGAGGGGATTTGCACGAAGGGCTACGAATGGGTGCTCTGATCGCTGCGAGAAAATTGAACGTGGAAGTGGATGCATATTGCTTATCTTCGTGTGCTAACAACATATTTCTAGCGGGATACTCGAAACGATTAAGAGCCGGCGCAGTTTTAGGGTTTCATGGCGCTATGAATACAAACCAAGGGCAGATTGACGCTCTCGAAGTTTTGAGTGAAGCCGATCTACGCAGCTCTCTCGAAAAGAAAAATCTTTACTTTAACGATCTAGCGGTTCGAGAATGGCAATTTTTACGTGAACTTAAATTGGCGCCAAATATTCACGTGGCTCTGGTGAACAAACTCGAGGCGGCATTGCCGCCCAATAAGGTCGATTGGATCGTGACGCTTGGGGGCAAACGATACACCGTAAGTGATGGTGCGGATAGTAGGGATAGAATCCTTAAATTAATTCGCCGAAAATTAATGAGGCAGCCTAAGCTGCTGAAATCCGGACTTGAAATCACCCGACAAAATCCTTACGGCGATGCTTTGTTTTTTCCAAGGCAATCGACTTTGGAAAAATTTGGTGTGCGTGAGATTGTAGAATACCCATATCCAAACGACGCAAGCGAGCTTGGTGCGTTGACAAAGGGGCTGATGGAAAAATACGATTTTGCGGCGATTCGTGTTGCAGGGGAGTTCGACAACTGAAGATTCAAGAGCATAGTTTGAATTAAAGTAGTCACGTCATTTCATTTCGTTCGCGAAGTCTGTTTTGCTCGAAACTGATTGACTTCACGAACGAAGTATCAGTCTCTAAACAATTGGCAGGAAAATATCAGTCTCCAAAGCAGCTTCACTTACCTCTGGAAAAAAATTCCGACGCTGTAAAAACAGTGGAAAGTCACGTAATTCTGCGCCGTTTTGAGGTAACCATTCTTCATACAAACGACGTATCGATAGTTCGAGATTGTCGTCTGATCCATAATGACGCATGACCGCACAACGACCCGCTGGAATGGTTTTGATGACGATTGTTTCTCCCATGCTTTCCTGTAAGGCTAACTGGTCACGACCTTCGATTGCAGTGGCGATGTCAAAACGGAAGTCTTGCGGCTTCACCAAGTCTGGATGATCGTACAGAATATTAAAAGTCGCTTGGGTCTGTGGCGAAAGCTTCTGTGCGCGACGCCACTCGATAAACTCACGTATTGATTGTCCGATTAAGGCCGGGTCGCCTCGATGCTCAAAAGCGGCGATGGGAGTTGTGCTGAATTCGATACAGCGAATTTCTATCTCTGCGTTCTTTTGTGATTGCAAGCTCATGTGTTGATTCCTCAAATTTTTCAGTGGCTGTTGGAAGTCATACCAATTCTGCCAATCGGGCGATTGACGGAAGGCAGACGGTGATTGACCAAGATGCCGCTTGAACGCGCGTGCAAAGCTTTCAGGTTCGTCATAGCCGTGATCCAAAGCGACATCAATTACTTGTTCTTGAGATCGATAGGCAAGGCGGTAAGACGCGCTTTTGAAGCGACACAACTGCACGTACTGAAACACGCTGAGTTGGAATCGCGATGAAAATAATCGATGGAAGTGAAACGGCGATAGATGCGCCACGGCACTCAGTTGCTCGACGGATAGATCTTCATCGAGATGCTGATCGATAAAATGCAAGACCTTGCGCAGTCGCTGTTCGATACCGCTTAAATTGTCATCACGTTTGTAGTTGTCGTTCAAGAGGTTCTCCTGGTCGGGTCGATTGACCTGATGCTCAGTGTAGAGATACGCGTTACAACTCGCCTGACAAAACTTGCGCTTTGCTCATATGTTCCCTCAGCCTGTGGGAGACTTCGGGATACTCAAGAATATGGGCGAAAAAAAAGCCAGTCTGCGACTGGCTTTTCATGATTCGTTGTGCGTTTATTTTGCAGAAGCATCGGCAGCAGCTGCTGCTTTAACTTCAGGTTCTTTAAACTTAGCACCGCCTGCGTTCGCCATGTGGACTACAGCGCGAGCAACTTCAACATTGTCTAAATCAGGATTGCCGCCTTTGGCTGGCATTGCACGAATACCCTCAATCGCATGCTTCAACACAGTATCGTAGCCCTGTGCAATACGTGGACCCCAAGCACCGGCATCGCCAAATTTAGGTGAACCCGCTGCACCAGTCGCGTGGCAAGCCGCACAAGCCGCGTTATAGACCGCTTCGCCAGATTGCAAAGTTTTTGGTGCGCTGGCATCAACAAATGTGAAGCCTTCGTTGGCCACTGGGCTGATACGAGCAGCGATTTGCTCAGGTGTTTGTCCAGCAGAACCCGCACCTACTTTGTTGTCACTGGATACATATTTCACCAACAAAACGATGATCAAAATAGGTACCAAGAAACCAGCCACCACGGCAACGATCAGTTGCTTAGGCGTTTTAATCGCTGTTTCGTGTTGATTGTGAGAGTCGCTCATGATTTCCTCAATGCAAAAAATAGTCTGTAACTGGTTGCGCGCAGCCGATGACAACAAGATAGCTAGCGTAAAACATCAGATTATAGAGGCAAAGCTTACTATTTGGAACGAAAAATAGTGCTTCACGGCCTAAGAAACGCCCCGAGTCGCGAAGAATTCCACAAAATCTCACTGAAATCTCAAGGAGAGGCGGGTTAATTTAGGTTAGAATACGCGCCTATTTTTTGTTTTCCTCATAGCGCCAGTAGCTCAGATGGATAGAGTACAGCCCTCCGAAGGCTGGGGTCGCACGTTCGAATCGTGTCTGGCGCGCCATAAAATGGCATTTTGCTATCGAATTATTTTCACCGTACTTTTTCAATTGATGTATCTCTAAGCAAATTCTTTGAGTACAAATATTCATTAAACTTTCCCTGTTTTTGACCGTTAATTACAATACGGGTTAATAGTTGTAGCAATTGTTTCACTTGCGAGGAATGACATGAGTATCAATCAAATATCAGGTGGCGCGACCAGCATCCCTGCGGTTGGTGCGAAGGTCGACCTTGGCCCTGGCAATCGTCTCAATCTTAAATCTAATGTCGAAAAGCCAAATGCACTCATTCGCCCCGAAACGGAAATCAGCGATGCTGATCTGAAAAAATCGGTGGACAAGATTAATCGAATATTGAACGCAAATAATGGCGTGAACTTCAATATCGACCAAGGCTCAGGACGCTTGGTGGTACAGGTGGTTGATCGTGAAACCAATACGGTGATTCGTCAAATTCCTTCGAAAGAAGTGATCGAGATATCGAAGGACTTAGAGAGTAAGTCTGGGCTTTTATTAAGAGATCAAGCTTAATTCCCAATATCGCACCTAGTTTTATAGAAGAGCGCAGACTTTGTCTTTGCTCTTTTTGTTTTTTTACCGGTTGCGCCTACGAACACAGCATAGGTTGTATTGTAATTTCCATTTTGATCAGTGATTTTACTGAAAACTTCCCACGGATCGTTCCGAGTCGTAGATAATGCGCCTTCCTCGTGCAAGGCCGTTTTGAGTTAAGCTTACTACCCGCGTTTCCTATCGTATTGTTATGCAAGCACCGAAAACTACATCTTTAGATCCACAATCTGCAGCCGATTGGGAGGCTCTGCGCCAGCAAGGTCACCGTATGCTCGATGATATTTTCGATTACATGCAAAACCTTCGAGAAGGTCCGGTGTGGCAATCTGCACCAGATCGCGTGCGACAGCAGTTTTTGCAGCCATTGCCACGCCAAGGTAAAAGCTTGGAACAAACCCACGAAAGTTTCAAACAAAATATCCTACCGTATGCGATCGGTAATGCTCATCCAGGTTTCATGGGGTGGGTGCAAGGTGGTGGTAATCCAGTTGGGATGTTGGCGGAAATGTTGGCGGCGGGCGTGAATGCCAATGTGGGGGGGCGTGACCAAATGCCAGTGGAAGTGGAACGCCAAATTACGCGCTGGATGGCAGAGGTGTTTGAATTTCCTGATACCGCCAGTGGTATTTTTGTGACTGGCACTTCCTTGGCAAATTTGATCGCTCTGTGGGTCGCTAAGACCAAAGCGTTAGGACAAGATACACGTCAGCTGGGTTTGCATGAAGATCAAAGACAGTTGGTGGCCTACACTTCGGCCGGTGCGCATGCTTGCGTTAAGCAGGCGATAGACTTAGCCGGTATCGGCACTCAACACTTACGTGTGATCCCGATGTCTTCACAATTTGAACTCGATTGCCAGGCTTTGCGTGCACAGATCCAGGCAGACCGCGCTGCGGGATTGACCCCGTTTTTCATCGCCGGTACCGCCGGTACCGTGGATGTTGGCGCGATTGATGATTTGTCAGAATTAGCCGATATCGCTGAAGAAGAAAAATTGTGGTTTCACGTCGATGGTGCATTTGGTGCAATGGCAATATTGGCACCAGCCATTGCTCCACGTCTCCGCGGCATTCAACGCGCTGACTCGATCGCGTTTGATTTCCATAAGTGGTTACAAGTGCCGTATGACGCTGGATTTATTTTGGTGCGTGATGGGCAGTTGCATTACGATAGCTTCGCAGCCGCTGCCGGTTATTTGCGCCGAGAGAATCGTGGGATGGCGGCAGGTTCACCTTGGCCTTGTGATTTTGGTCCAGACTTGTCGCGTGGTTTCCGTGCATTGAAGACGTGGTTTACGATTCAAGTGTATGGCGCTGAGCGTCTTGGCGAAGTGATCCAACAAACCTGCGACCTCGCCCAATATTTGAAAACGAAAATTGAAGCGCAGCCAGAATTGGAATTATTGGCACCGGTATCGTTAAATATTGTGTGTTTCCGTTATCGTGGACCACAATCGGATGTCCTTAATTCGAAACTGGCAGTGGCTTTGCAAGAGTCGGGTATGGTTGCACCGTCGACCAATATTTTGCCGCAAGGCTTGGCGATACGTGCGGCGATTGTGAATCACCGCACCAATGCCGCAGATATTGATGCCCTAGTCGCAAACACATTGCGGTTTGGTGCGCAAATCGTGGATGAGCTCGCGGTCTCAAAATAAAGACAATTGATCATCATCGTTCTTCTCTGCTAAACCGATACCGAGACCGAGCAAACGCACAGGAAGTTGGCGCCGTTGATAGCCGGTTTTGATGAGCTCAACAAAGGTGGCTTCATCGAGCGCATTCGCTCGGCACTCTACCGTGGTCTGCTTAAAATCATTGAAGCGAATCTTGATATTGAGTTTGTGAATATGATCGATAGTCTTCGTGCGTTCGGTTTGTTTGACTAAAGAGGCATACAGCTCCGGTACTTCCGCAATGCATGCAGGGAGGTCGGGTAGGTCGCGGCTATAGGTTTCTTCGACACTGACTGATTTTCGTTCCGAACTTGATTGGACTTGGCGATTATCGATGCCGCGGCACAGTGAATAAAGACTGCCACCAAGTTTGCCGAATTGCTGTAAAAGCTCAGGCAATGACCACTTCAATAAATCTTGGCAATCTTGGATACCCAGTTGATGTAATTTGGCTGCGGTGACTTTGCCGACGCCAAATAGTTTTGCGACTGGCAGCGTCGCAATAAAATCATGCACTTGGTCTGGCAAGATGACAAACATGCCGTCGGGTTTATTGATGTCGCTGGCGATCTTGGCGAGAAATTTATTTGGTGCCACGCCTGCCGATGCAGTAATGCCGACTTCATTGGCGATACGAGCGCGTATTTCTTGCGCGATACGAGTAGCACTACCTTGGTGTTGGAATGCTCCGCTGACATCGAGGTAGGCTTCGTCTAAGGATAAAGGTTCAACCAGGTCGGTGTAATCGCGATAGATTGCCAAAATCTGTTTAGAAGCGACTCGATACTTTTCCATATTCGGCCGCATGATTACCAAGTCAGAGCACAGTTTCAAGGCCTGTGAGGTCGGCATTGCCGAGCGCACCCCAAATTGTCTAGCGACGTAGTTGCAGGTTGCTACCACACCGCGTTGATCAGCTTTGCCGCCGATCGCGAGAGGTAACTCACGCAAGCTTGGGTCGTCGCGCATTTCGACTGAAGCGTAAAAGCAATCGCAATCGCAATGAATAATTTTCCGTTGAGGTTGAGTCAGGCTGACCATATTGACATTCACTGTATATTTGTTCAGTATTTTAAGCGATGTAGTAGCGAAGTCAATCTCTAGTCCTTCAATACGCCGGTCACCGCAGTTCAACTTTTGTCAGATAAATACGGGAACTGATTATTTAGATGAAAAAATCGAAATTTTAATCGCGTTCTACAGTGACAAAGCGAACAAACAGGTTCACTATTTGAGCCTAATTCAACAATACTCTTGTAGTGATAAGTCATGTCTGCTTCTTCCACACCTTTTTTAAATACAGACTCAGGAATGCTGGGAAGGATACAAGCGAGTGCCGCAGAAGAGGCGAGCGAGACCTCACGTCTTTTAAGCCTCCTTGGGGAATTTATTTGGGATTGGCAAGTGCCAGACAATGAGCTGCGATTTCCAGAACAATTTCAGGAATTGCTCGGTTATCCAGCCGGTGAATGGGGGCACCATATCGATGAATGGTTTAGTCGCATTCATCCCGACGATGCCAAAAATACGATACCAGCAATTCGAGCTTGCATTGAAGGCCGCTCAATACAATTTGCGGAAGATCATCGCTTGCAATGCCGCAACGGTAGTTGGAAGTGGGTAAGGGCGCGTGGCGTAGTAGTGTCGAAGAGTCCGGTTGGCAGAGCGGTACGGATACAAGGTGTGATTGCGGATATTTCGGTACAACGTGAAAAGAAAGAGCAATTAATTCGCAGTCATACAGTGTTGGCGAATTTATCGCGTGAGTTGCCTCGTGTTTTTTTCTATCAATTCCAACGCTTTCCTGGTGGGCACTGCACCGTACCCTATGCCAGTGACGCGATCAACATTGTTCACGGAGTCAATGCTGCGCAAGTGAAAGACAACGCGGCACCCATGTTTTCTTTGGTGCATCCTGATGACATTGAAAATTTACGCGATACCATGAAAGAGTCTGCCATGCGATTACATGTGTGGCATCTGGATTATCGTTTGAGTTTGAGTCAGGGCGAAAGGCATTTGTTTGGCGAAGCTTATCCTACGCGTCAAGATGATGGTAGCGTGATTTGGCATGGTTTTTTGGTCGATGTTACCGATAGAAAAATTCGTGAACAGCAGATGCGCTCGACAGAAAGGCAGTTACATGCCGCGATGCGTTTTACAAGCTTGGGTATGTTCGATATGAACGTGCAAACAGGGCATGGACAATTTGCACCTGAGTATGCGGAGATACTTGGACTCTCCCAAGATTATTTTAACCACACAGAAAAATTCTGGGATTTCTTTTGGAATGAAAGTTTACATCCCGATGATGTAGCAGGTCTGAAGCTGGCTTACCAAAACCATTTTAAATCGCACGGTGAAATTGCCTTTCGTGCTGAATTTCGTCTACGCGCCAAATCAGGCGATTGGCGTTGGATGCTCTCGGTCGGTAGCGTTGTTGAGTGGGATGAGAATGGTCGAGCGTTGCGTATGGTTGGCACCCATCTCGATATTACTGAACGCAAAAAACATGAACTTGAAGTGAAGCACTACGAAGATCTCTTACGCTCTGGCCGCGATCGTTACAAGAAACTGGCAAGTGAATTGGAGATCCTATTTAGTCACACACCGATAGGTTTGATGCTCGTTCATAACAAACAAATCATGCGCGCCAATCCTAAATTGGCTCAGGTATTGGGTTATCGCGACCCTAAAGAGTTAATAGGGATGTCGGTTTTAAACATGCATGCAAACGAAGCTGCATACCAAGATTTTAGAACTTTGATTGGCGATCGCCTTGATCCTGAAACGGCGATAGAAGTTATACACCGACTCAAACGCAAAGACGGTAGTTTTTTTGAAGCCAGATTGGTAGGGCGCATACTACCGTTTGATCAAACTGCCGATACCATGGTGTGGATGGTAGAAGCCTGATCGCCTATGCCTGTAGCTTTGGCTTCTGGTAAGCAAAACGACAAAGCCCGCCTCTCTTCAAGGCGGGCTTTTGTTTAGACTTAACGGTGCGCCTAGTATGCTCTATCTAGGGGGACTTGATGCTCGGTGCTGGTAAGGGCGCGCGAGCTTGTTCAAAAGCGTAACCCATGTTAAGCAGGCTGGCGTCACTCCAAGCACCTGCAAAGAAGGACAGGCCCACTGGCAAGCCTTTAACTAATCCCATCGGCACGGTGAGATGCGGATATCCTGCAATCGCAGCAGGCGAGCTTGAACTGCCTGCAATGATGTCGCCTTTCTTGTAATTGATATTCCAAGCGGGTCCCGTGGTTGGTGCGATCAAGGCATCGAGCTGATGTTGCTTCATCAAGTGGTCTATACCCTCAGGCCCGGCGAGACGCTTCGCTTTGCTGGCAGCTTCAAGGTAGGCTTTATCAGACAAGGGACCTTTGGCTTGTGCCATTTCCATAATCTCTTGACCGAAATGCGGCATCACTTGTTTCGCATGGGTTTTATTAAATTGCATGATGTCAGCTAAGCTACGTGTCTTTACCGCAGCCGGTGCGCTGGCTAAATATTGGTTGAGGTCGGCCTTGAAATCATAGAGCAGTACAGGAAGTTCCATTTTGTCGAGCTCAGCTAGGTTCGGAAATTCGAGATTATCGACGATGATCGCACCCTGTGCCTTCAAGGTTTCAATGCTTTGACGAAATAAGGAAAGTGTGGCTTTGTCATAGCCAGCACTAAGATTCTTCACAATCCCCAAACGTTTCCCTCTTAGCGCTTGCGGGCTTAAGCCAGCGGTGTAATCGCTCGCCCGTTTTTGATCTGCGTCTTTGGTCGCAGGGTCGTTAGCATCGCTGCCAGCGATGACATTGAGTATCAGTGCGGCATCTCTTACACTTAAGGTCATCGGTCCCGCCGTGTCTTGACTGTGCGACAAAGGGATAATCCCGTGGCGGCTGACCAAACCTAAGCTTGGTTTGAAACCGACCAAACCGTTGACTGCAGCGGGACACACGATGGAGCCATCGGTCTCTGTCCCGATCGCAGCTGGAATCATACGTGCGGCCACCGCTGCGCCGGAGCCTGAGCTAGAACCACAAGGGCTTTTGTTTACATTGTAGGGATTACGCGTTTGACCGCCTACGCTACTCCAACCGCTACTCGATTTAGTGGAGCGAAAATTTGCCCATTCACTGAGATTTGTCTTGCCAGCGATGATGGCGCCTGCGCTGCGTAATTTTTGTACGATAAATGCATCGCTTTCAGCCATGTTTTCGGCCAAGGCGAGTGAACCGGCAGTGGTAACCATGCCCTTGACAGCGATATTGTCTTTCACCATGAGGGGTAAGCCATGCATGATGCCGCGTTTGTCGGTTTGAATGTCTGCCAGCTTTGCTTCTTGTTCGGCTTCAATGCGCAGTGCAGTGACTGCCTTGAGTTTGGAGTTGAGTGCTTGACTGGTGTGTTGATATTGCTGCAGAACTTCAGTCGCGTTGGTTTTACCGCTGTCGATATTGGCTTTGAGTTGACTGAGATCCTCTGCAATTGAGGTGCTACAAATACCGAGCTGTCCTAATAGCAGAGCTAAATAGGCTTTTTTAAATCCTTGCATCGTAGTCTCCATACTTTATTGTTAAATGGGGTGAGCGCTAGCTTAAACGATTCTGTTAAATAGGCACTAGATGTTTAGTGATCGCTAAACTGACAATCATGGCAAAACTGAAGATTGCCCCGCAAAAAGCGAGAATTTGTCCTTGACGACTTGGGCTGTATTTGAGTGCAATGCTGCCGCAAACAATATAGCTAATGAGAAGGATAATTTTTCCAAACAACCAAGCGTGCTGTAAAGGATTTAGTTGTGCTAACCATGCCATCGTGATCGCACTAATGAGCAACAGCGTATCGACCAAATGTGGGGTGATTTTTACCCACTTTTGTTGAAGTTTTTCTGGGGTGTTGAGACGCCAATAAAACCGTAGGATGAAAAACGCAAAGCTCAAAGTGACGCAGCTGATATGTAGGTGTTTCAATGCTAGGTAGTTCATTTATCTTTGTCTCCACGACGGTATACAAACAGCACGGCTAGAATCGTAAAACTGACGACAATGGCGACTACAATCCAAAAGCCATGCTCATCTTGAGCTAAAGGGATACCACCGACATTCATCCCCATTAAGCCTGCAATAATATTGATCGGAAGCGCGAGCACCGTGACGATGGTCAATAGGAACAGTGATCGATTGTTCTGTTCTCCGACATGTGCTGCAATTTCTTCCTGTAACAATTTTATCCGTTCTTGTAGCGAGGCCATATCACTGAGTACGACAGAGAATTCCTCAGTGGATTGCCTCAGTTCATGCACATCATTCTCAGCCATCCAATTTGGCGGTTTTTGTAAGAGCCGGAATAATGCTGCAGGCTCGGGTGCTAACAAACGCTGTAATCGCACTAAAAGTCGGCGCAGTTCACCCAAATTAGCGCGTTTTCTTCCCATGCGTTCAGAGAGAAAATGATCTTCGACATCATCAATCTTAGTTGTGGCATCGCGTACGATGCCAGTTAATACATCGGCTTGATCGCGTAATAAGTGAGTGAGTAATTCTGCCGGCGAATGAAATACTTCTCCACGATTGACGGCGTTGCGTAAGTGATCAACAGACTTGAGTGGCTTGCGACGCGCGCTAATCATCAAACGACTATTGAGATTAATCCATAAAGTAGCGATCTCAGAAGGGTCGAAACTGAAGTCATGCAAAACATCATTGATCACCGCGATTAAATGGTGATCAGCGTGTTCGATGCGGGTAGAGCGAGAGCCTTGATGCAGAGATTCAAAAAACTCTTCAGGTGAATCAGTGTGATCATGTAGCCATTTTTCAGTAGCGCTATGGGCTAGATTAAAATGTAGCCATAAAAAAGCACTTTCAGTTTTGGGCAAATCTGCCTCTAGCCAGTCAATTACTTCATTGGTTTGTAGTGGGCGACCTGCACGCTGCTCTTCAAACAGGTATCCACAAATGAGCCCAGATAAGTCTGCACCATATGACAGTTGTTGCGCATCCATTTACATCCCTTCCAATAGTCCGACTATTGTAAAACGGCTTGATGATGGTGGTGTGACAAGTGCGTTCACAAAAAAGAAAACCGCCACTTAAGTTTGCGTCCATTGTGCTAACTTAAGTGGCGGCGGTATTCATGCGACTAACGATGCGACTAACAACTCGACTGACAACGCGACTAATAGAAGACTTGACCCGCTTTGATCGAAAAGCCTTTTAGGAACTCATTCGCGGCTAAACGCTTGCCACCTGGTTTTTGTAATTCCAGCACGCGCAAGGCGCCGTTTCCTTCATTGCAGGCAATAATGATGCCATCACCACTGACGTCGATTACTTCACCACTGCGCGTTGGCTTGTCGAAATTAGCAACTACTTCAGCGCGCCAAAATTTAATCACAGTGTCGTCGAGTTTTCCATGCGCTGCAGGGAAAGGATTGAATGCACGAATTTTGCGATCTAAGGTAAGTGCGTTCATGTTGAAATCGAGTGCAGCTTCGTCCTTGCTGATTTTTGCTGCATAGGTTACACCTTGTTCGGGTTGCACTTCTGCTTGCAAAGCACCTCTAGCTAGCTGCTGAAGGGCATCAACTACCATTTCACCACCGAGTTTGGCTAATTGATCGTGTAGGCTAGCAGTGCTGTCGTGAGGGGCGATGGGAATTGCGCGTTTTAATAACATAGGGCCAGTGTCGAGGCCTTCTTCCATTTGCATGATGGTGATACCAGTCTCCGTATCGCCAGCTTCGATTGCTCGGTGAATCGGCGCAGCACCGCGCCAACGGGGTAGCAAAGAACCATGAATGTTGATACAGCCTAAACGAGGAATATTCAAAGCAGACAGCGGCAAAATCAGGCCATAGGCGGCCACCACCATGATGTCATGCGCCGTCGCTCGTAATAATTCGTGCGCTTCTTTTGCTACTTCAGGATATTTGCCGTCGAGCCGCAGTGAGATCGGTTGTGCGACAGGAATGTGATGTTGAAGCGCAAGTTGTTTGACCGCAGAGGCATGCAGTTGCATGCCGCGTCCCGCCGGGCGATCTGGCTGAGTCAATACAAGTGGGACTTCAAACCCTGCCTTGATAATGGCATCGAGGGCGGTCGCTGCAAATTCAGGTGTGCCAGCGAAGATGACTTTCATCGGCGCGCCGCCTTTTTGCTCATCTCACGTTCTTCTTTCTGTAGCTTGGCTTTGATGCGATTACGCTTCAGTGGTGATAGGTATTCGACGAATACTTTACCCTTCAGATGGTCCATTTCATGTTGGATACAAACTGCAAGTAAGCCATCCGCATGTAATTCGAAGGGTTTGCCATCGATGTCGAGTGCACGCACCTTGACTTCGGACGGACGCTCTACGTCGTCATAGATGCCTGGAACTGATAGACAACCTTCATCGTAGACCTTCCGTTCTTCACTGGACCAAATAATTTCAGGGTTAATGAAAACTTGAAGCTGATCATTGGTTTCAGAGACATCAATCACAACCAATTGTTCGTGGACATCGACCTGCGATGCGGCGAGTCCAACACCTGGGGCGTCGTACATGGTTTCGGCCATATCAGCTACCAGCTTTTTGAGTTTCTCGTCAAAAACGGTGACAGGCTTGGCAACTTTGTGCAGACGAGGGTCTGGGTAACGCAGAATATTAAGTATAGACATAAGACATTTCACAACAAGCTAGGAGCGTCGCAGTGCGGTTTCTCTTGCTAGTTCAAGGATTTATGGGCAGAATTTGATTCAATTTGGTAAGTTTGCCAAGAGCAATCTGCACGAAATTCAGATTTAGAATGGGTGCTTAGATGCTCTAACGATAAAGCTTGCTCTGGAATCAGTTACATGCATCGGAAAAATTCATGAAAAAGTTTAGCACAATCGCCCTCGCTTTTGCCTTGCCAATTGCGGTTTCCTTACCGGCAATGGGGCAGGAGTCTGCACGCACGGCTCTAGCGCAGCTGAGTAGTAAGTGTATGTTTTTGCCTGATGCACCTGATAAACACGTCGTAGTCAAAGGCGATACGCTATGGGGCATTTCTGGAAAGTTCCTACAAAATCCTTGGTGTTGGCCAGAAGTGTGGGGTATGAACAAAGAAGAAATTCGCAATCCTCATTGGATCTATCCTAAACAGATCGTGTATTTTGATCGTGCAAATGGTCGTTTGCGTCTAGGGACGCCGTTGGTAGATGGCGCTAACGGCATTACCAAGTTGACACCGCAAACTCGAAGTATGGGTGCGGAGGGTGATAACGCAATCTCTGCGATCCCGAATAATTTGATAGAACCGTATTTGTCCCAGCCTTTGATTATAGAAAAGGATGAATTTGCAAATGCTCCGCGTATTGTTGCTGCTCAAGAAGGGCGCGTGTATATGGGCAAAGGCGATAAGGCCTATGTTCGTGGTGACTTGAAAGGCGGAAGTCTATTTCAGGTTTTCCGCCCCGGCAGTGCATTGAAAGATCCGGATACGCGCGAAGTGATCGCTTACGAGGCGGTTTTCGTCGGTACCATTAAATTGGATAAAAAGGCTAAAACGGAAGATGGAGTTGATACTTTTATCGTGACGGCTTCCAAAGAAGAAATGGGCATTGGTGATCGTTTGGTGGCAATTCCACCGACGCCTATCATTAATTACGTTCCCCACCGTCCAGAGCAGGATGTGAAAGCCCGTATCGTTTCGGTTTATGGTGGCGTTAGTTTTGCAGGGCAAAATCAAATTGTGAGCGTCAATAAGGGATCGATGTCAGGGCTTGATATCGGAACGGTGCTTGAGCTTTCTCGGTACGGAAAGGTAATTCAAGATCGCACCAATGATAAAAAGCCAATTCGTCTACCAGATGAAGTCTATGGACATTTGTTTATTTTCCGAGTCTTTAAGAACATTGCCTATGGTCTGGTGATGGAAGTGACTGATACCGTTACTGTTGGTGATTTAGTTAAATCTCCCG